>JADKAQ010000032.1 GCA_016719105.1 Gemmatimonadota bacterium
GGTCGGCGACGGGCGTCAAGCGGACGTGCTGCGGGCCCGGGTCGAGATCGCCCGCATGGACGAGGAAGTGGTCCGCATGGGCGCGATGCTCGCGGGCGCGACGGCGCGACTCGCCGCGGCTGCCGATTCGCCGCCGGATGCTGTGGCCGGCGCGTCGGTGTTGCCGGCGTTCCCGGACACGCTACCCGCACTCGAGACCTTGGAGAGTCTCGCGTTCGAGACGCGGCCGATGCTCGCCGCTGGTGCCGCCGACGTGCGCGCTGCGTCCGCCGACGCGAGGCTTGCCCGGCGCGAGTTGTGGCCCGACCTGCAGGTTGGCGTGCAGTACGGCCAGCGACGCATGGAAATGGGGGTGGACCGCATGGGAAGCCTCATGATCGGCGCCTCGCTCCCGATCTTCGCCCGATCCCGGCAGCTCCAGATGCGCGAGGAGACCGCGGCGATGCACCAGATGGCCGAGGCGGAACTGACCGCTATGCGCGCGGAAACACGCAGCCGACTCGGCGAGGTCTTCGCGACGCTCGCGAGCACGCGCCGCCTTCGCGAGCTCTACCGCGCGACCGTCCTCCCCCAAGCCGACGCGGCGACGATGTCCGCGCTCGCCTCGTACCGGTCGGGCGCCGTGGACTTCATGACTGTGATCGACAACCAGATGGGCGTGAACCGGTACCGGCAGGAGCTCTTCACACTCGACGCGGCGGAAGGCCGCGCGTGGGCCGAGCTCGAGATGCTGGTCGGTCGTCCGCTCCTACCCCAGACCAATTCGGCCTCCGCGTTCCCGCGCGCCGGCAGAGGTGCCCCGTGACGCCCACGCCGAACGATCCCCTCTCGAACCAGCCACACCACGCGCCCCCGCCGAACGAGGCGCGGCCCCCCGAGCCGACCGCCCCACCTGTTCTTGCATCGCAGGCGCCGGTCCCGCAGCGCGCGCGTCCGCCGGTCGCGCGTCGGCTCCTCCGGGTGACGGCCCTCGTGGCGGTCCCGGTCGCGGCGCTGGTCGTCGCATGGTGGCTGACGCGAACGTCGACGGTCCCGACCGCGACCGGTGGGCACGACCACACGACGATGGCCGCGCCCGTCGGCGCGGCCTCCCCTGTGTCGCTGACCGGCGATCAGGCGCGCCGCATCGGCGTGACGTTCGCCCCCGTGACCGCCAGTGTCCTCCCGCGGGAGATCCGTACGGTCGGACAGGTCACCGTGGACGAGACCCGCGTGCAGACCATCGCGCCCAAGATCGACGGCTGGGTCGAGCATCTCTATGTCAACTTCACCGGTCGAGTGATCCAGCGGGGCGAGCCACTCATGCGCGTGTACTCGCCCATGCTCGTGACGGCCCAGGAAGAGTTGCTGCTGGCGCAGCGACTCGTGGGTGACGTGGCGGGCGGCGCGCCGGACGCGCAGGCTGGCGCGGCAGATCTGGTCGCGTCCGCCCGCCGACGTCTCGCTTATTGGGACATCCAGGCCGACGAGATCGCCGCTATCGAACGAAGTGGCCAGGTGCAACGCACCCTGACACTGCGGTCATCGGCGACCGGCGTGGTCGTCGAGAAAAACGTCACGACGGGGCAGCGCATCATGGCCGGCGAGGCGCTCTTCCGCGTCGCGGACCTGACGACGGTGTGGGTCGAGGCCGACGTGTACGAACAGGACCTGCGTGCGATCCGCACCGGACAGATCGCCGTCGCCGAGTTCGACGCGTACCCCGGCGAGCGGTGGACGGGTCGCATTGCCTACGTCTATCCAACGCTCGATACCGAGACGCGCACCGTGCGGGTGCGCGTGGCGCTCGCCAACGCGGGGGTGCGCCTCAAGCCCGGCATGTACGCCACGCTTCGGATCACGGGGGCGTCCAGTGCCACGGGGGCGGCCGTGCTCACCGTGCCGCGCGGGGCGGTGCTCTCGACGGGCGAGCGGACCCTCGTATTCGTCCGCCGAGCCGATGGTCGGCTCGAGCCGCGCAGCGTGCAGGTGGGCGCTGCCTCGGACGACCGTATCGAAATCCTGCGCGGCTGGCACTCGGCGACACGGTCGTCGCATCGGCGACCTTTCTCGTCGACTAAGCCGAGGTCAACCTCGGCACTGCGCCCTCGGCGGGATGGGCGACATGCCCGGCATGAGGATCACGGTCCGGGCCAGGACGACTACCGCCGTCGCGTGCGCCCGCCGATCCGGGGTCACGACCCGCCCCGCGTCCTGCGAGGCCGATGCCGGACATGCGCATGCCGGACACCTCCGGCACACCGGGCACACCGGGCACACCGGGCACACCGGGCACACCGGGCACACCGGGCAGGCCGAACCCGACCGAGCCGGTTCCGTCGACCGCAACGCGGGGCGGCGAGACACACGCTGGCCACGGCGGGAGGTGACGCCATGCTGAAGCACATCATCGAGTGGTCGGTCCGCAACCGACTCATCGTGTTCCTGCTGACCGCGGGCCTGGTTCTCGGAGGCATCTGGTCGATCCGTCGCACGCCGCTCGAAGCACTCCCCGACTCCGAGCGCGTCTGCGGGTGATCGTGCAGGCCGAGCACGGCGAGGCAGGCGCCACGCATCGTCGAGATCAGGTCACGTACCCGGTGGCGGCCGAGATGCTCAAGGTGCCGGGCGCGCGCACCGTGCGCGGCTACTCGTTCTTCGGCGTCTCCTTCGTGTACGTCATCTTCGAGGACGGCACGGATCTGTACTGGGCGCGCACCCGCGTCCTCGAGTACCTGAATGGCATCAAGGGGAAGCTCCCCGCCTCGGTGTCGCCGACGTTAGGCCCGGACGCGACCGGGCTCGGGTGGGTGTACCAGTACGCGCTCGAGGACACGACGGGGCGTCTGGACCTCGGCGAGCTGCGTAGCATCCAGGACTGGTACCTCCGGTACGCGCTGACCGCCGTCCCCGGCGTCGCCGAGGTGGCAAGCGTCGGCGGGTTCGAAAAGCAGTACCAGATCGACATCGATCCGGCCAAGCTGCTCGCGTACGGCATCCCGATCACCCGCGTGATGTCGGCGATCCAGAGCGCCAACAGTGACATCGGCGCGATGGCCGTCGAGCTCTCCGAGGCGCGAGCAATGGTGCGCGGGCTCCGGCTACCTCAAGACCATCGGCGACATCGAGAGCGTTGTGGTGGGCGCCACCGCGTCGGGCCGCCGGTTTCGCTGAGTCTCCGGAAGCTCGGCCGTGTGAGCGGCCGGCCCGGCGGTCCGCCGCAGGGTCGCGGACCTTGATGGCCGCGGCGACGCGGTCGGCGGCATCGTGATCAGCGGCGGTTTGGCGAGAATGCGCTCGCCACCATCGCACGCGTCAAGGCGAAGATCGCGGCGTGCAGCCAGGGCCTCCCGCCCGAGTCGTCGTGCGCCCGGTCTACGACCGGAGCACGCTGATCCAACGGGCCATCGACAACGGTGCGCGAGACGTTGATCGAGGAGGCGGTGATCGTCGCCCTCATCTGCGTCGTCTTTCTCCTCCACGTGCGCTCGGCGCTCGTCGCCGTGGTGACGTTGCCGATCAGCGTCGTGATCGCCTTCATCGGTCTGCGAGCGTTCGGGATCGGCGCCGACATCATGAGCCTGGGAGGCATCGCCATCGCCATCGGCGAGATGATCGACGCGGCCATCGTGATGGTGGAGAACATGCACAAGCACCTCGAACGCGCCGCGCGGCACGTTGCCCGGGGCCACCCAGCGGCTGGATACGGCCACGCCCTCGACCCAGGAACGGATGGAGGTGGTACTCGACGCCGCGAAGGAAGTGGGGCCCTCGCTCTTCTACTCGCTGCTCATCATCACCGTCTCGTTTATTCCCGTTTTCACGCTCGAGGGGCAGGAAGGACGGCTCTTCAAGCCGCTCGCGCTGACGAAGACGTTTGCAATGGCGGCAGCGAGTCTGCTCAGCATTACGCTGGTTCCGGTCCTCATGGGAATCTTCATCCGTGGGAAGATCTACCGCGAGGAGCGGAACCCATTAAGCCGGGCAATGATCCGTGCGTACCGGCCGATGCTCGCGTGGACGATGCGCCACCGCTGGCCGGTCATCAGCGCGTCGGCCGCGGCGCTCATCCTGACGTGGATCCCCTTCCAGCGCATCGGCAGCGAGTTCATGCCGCCGCTCGACGAGGGGACGATCCTCTACATGCCGACGACGCTCCCCGGCATCAGCGTGGCCCGCGCGCGCGAGCTGCTGCGGCAGCAGGACGCTATCCTGAAGTCATTCCCCGAGGTCGCGAGCGTGTGGGGCAAGGCGGGGCGCGCCGAGACGGCGACCGATCCGGCGGGGCTGGACATGGCAGAGACGACCATCTCACTGAAGCCTGCGTCCGAGTGGCGTCCCGGCATGACCTACAACCGCCTGATCGCGGCCATGGATTCAGCGGTGAGCATGCCAGGGGTGACCAACGCGTGGACGATGCCAATCAAGGGGCGCATCGACATGCTCGCCACTGGCATTCGCACGCCGGTGGGCGTGAAGCTCTACGGCCCGGACCTCGGAGAGCTCGAACGCCTTGGCAAGGAGCTCGAGGGGCATCTCAAGATGGTGCCCGGTACCCGGAGCGCCTTCGCGGAACGCGCGGTCAGCGGCTACTACCTGGACATCGACATCGACCGCGCGGCGGCGGCGCGGCACGGGCTGAACGTCGGCGACATCCAGACGGTGATCGCCACCGCCATCGGCGGCATGACGATCACGCAGACCGTCGAGGGGCGCGAACGCTACGGCGTGCGTGTCCGCTATCCCCAGGAACTGCGCGGACACCCCCGAGCGACTCGCGTCCGTGCTCGTGCCGGTGAGCCACGGGTTAGGGGCGGGGGCTGCAACGAGGGGCGGGGCCATGACGGCCGGCATGTCGTCGGCCCAGGGCGACGCCGCGCCGCCCTCCCGCGCCGGCGTGTCGCAGGTCCCGTTGGGGCAGGTCGCCACCATCCGGCAGACCGCGGGGCCGATGGTCGTCCGCACCGAGGACGCGCAGCCGACCGCGTGGGTGTACGTGGACGTCGGGGGCCGCGACATCGGTGGGTACGTGGCCGAGGCGAAGCGAATGGTGGCGCGTACGATGACGCTGCCGCCGGGCTACACGCTCGCGTGGAGCGGGCAGTACGAGTACATGGAGCGCGCCAAGGCGAAGATGCAGGTCGTCGTCCCAGCGACGCTCGCCCTCGTGTTTCTGCTGCTCTACTTCAACTTCAAGAATGTCGGCGAGACGCTGATCGTGATGCTCTCGATCCCGTTCACGCTGGTGGGCGGCGTCTGGTTCCTCTGGGCGCTGGACTACGACTGGTCCGTCGCCGTCACCATCGGGTTCCTTGCGCTCGCTGGCGTCGCGGCGGAGACAGCGGTCATCATGCTCGTGTATCTCGACAGCGCATGGAAGGAGCGGCGCGCGTCCGGTCGCCCCGCGGGGGTGCCGGAGCTCTACGCGGCCGTGATCGAGGGCGCGGTGGAGCGCGTGCGCCCCAAGATGATGACCGTCGCCTCGACGATGATCGGGCTTTTGCCGATCCTGTGGGGGACCGGCACCGGCGCGAGCGTCATGAAGCGTATCGCCGCACCTATGATCGGTGGCATGGTGAGCAGCACGATTCTTACGCTGCTCGTCGTGCCGGCGATCTGGTCTCTGGTACAAGAGCGCGGACTACGCACGGCCGCGCGCAAGGCGGACGACCCATCCGGGCCGCACGTGCCGGGAACGCTTGCCGGGAGCACCGCCTCGCGTCGCGTGCGTGGACGGTCGGCTTCCGGGGCGTCGCCCGCGGAAGCCGTGGTGGTGCGGATCTTCTGGGAGGAGCCATGCGGCGCTCGCGTGCGTTCCGGGCCCGGCGGTCCGCCGTCGACCAGACGGCAACGGGGTGGCAGAAGCGCGTCGAACTCGCCTCCAGCGTGGGCGCCGGGATTCTCGGAGCCGGCAGGAGCGCGCGGAGGGCTCGAGGCTCCCCGCCTGGTCGGTCGCCCTCTGGTGAATCTGCTGGGTCGCGCTGCTTGCGCCCGCGGCCTATCTCGTCGCGCGCGGATAGCCCACGACGGCCGACCCGTCGACCGGCGACCCATCGACCGGCGACGCATCGGCCGCGACCCTTCGACGACCGAGACGGCGAAACGCGGCCGCAGACTCCACGGCTGCGCTTCGCCTCCGTCGGCTCACGCGGTGGTGAACGTGAAGATCATCCCGTAGCTCCCGTCGGCTCCCCGCCAGCCGGCGCCCATCATCCCCATCCCGCCGCTCATCATCCCCTCCGAGACCGCCCTCCCGCCCAGCGACGCGCACTGGGTGTGGTCGAGCGGCCTCCCATTCTGACCCTGCATGTCTCCGCCCATGTGGATGACGTAGGTGGTCCGGGCCCTGAGCGGTACGTCGGGTGTGAAGGTCAAGGTCCGACGGTCTGAAGACCAGCGCCACTTCCCGCCTACGGCGGACCCGGTGAGCGACCCCTCGTGGACGACGATGTACTTCTCCATATCGCGGCCCATCGGCCGGGAGAAGTTCATCGCCATCGACATGGTGATCGACACGCCCGTGACGCCGTTCGCAGGCGAGACCGACTGCAGTGCGGCCCGCCCGGTGTCGTCTGGCCCGCCCAGGATTGCGTCGCCCGAGCAGGCGGCAAGCGTCGCGAGCGCGCCAGACGCGATGAGGACAGACCGTGCCGTGCGCGTCCAGTTCCGCATAGGTACCTCCAGTGAACGTCCATAGGCGTACGATCAGCGCGGAAGCGCAGGTCGGCGCGCGGGACCCCGATCTTCCAATGTCCGGCCCAGCCGCGGCGATGTCAGTCGGAGGTCGCGTAGAAACACGCGGCGCTTCCCCGACAACCGCCCCGTCCGCATTCCCGGATGCGAGGAGGGGGGCGGATCTCCATATTCGTCGGACGCACGCCCCCGCTGCTTGCTGGGCGGTCGAGGGCTACGCTGTGCCACGAATCGTGGCATCCCGTCCATGTCGGCTGTCCCCTTCGCGCCCGGAACCGCCGCGCCTGCCAGCCCCACCGTCCCGGTGCCGCCGGAGCCGCTCCGCGTCCTCCTCACGCGCTCGCGAGAGGGCGTCGGCAGCACGTACCGCACCTGTTTCCTGTGGGAAGCGCGGGTCACGAACTTTCGGTCCATCCTCCGAGGCATCCTGGCGGTCGTTCGCGAGATCGAGGCAGGCACATTCGGCAACGCGTACCGCGGCTCCTCGCTCAAGACGGTCTTGCACTCGGTGGCCGAGCAGCGCGAGCATTCCGAGGCGCCGACCGCGTGGCTCTGGAAGCAAAACTTCTCATCCCGGACACCTACGAATCGCCGGAGAACCATTGCGCCTTCGGCCGCTTTCTCGATACGTGCGTGCGCTGTACCACGGAGGTGCAGGTCCTCGCGGCCGTGCGGCGGCTCGCGGTCGTCCAGAAGTCTTTTGACACTTTGGAATGGAAGTCCCTTGACATTGCTCCACAAAGCTGCCGTCGGATTCCTAACGAACGGAAAACTGGGCGAGGTTGTGAGCCCCTACCGACCATCTTGCCGACCCCGGCAGGGATGGTCGAGTCGCTCTGGGGCGCGAAGCCGCCTGTCGTCGCCCGGACTTCAACGTGCAGTCTCGTCACCACCGCGCCCCCGAATTGACAGACCCGCCGCCTGGCGGTAACCGTCCGGGACCTGACGGGTCCGGGAAAGTATGGCCGCACCAGCAGCAGCCGCAGCCCTTCTCGGGGAGCCACCGTGCTTGGCCGAGACGTGCACACCGATATCGAGCTTGCCGCGAGATCGCTCAAAGGAGGGCTCCCCTCCCGGGGTCGCTCACCCACCTGGTCGAGGAACTCCACCCGGCCTTATCGCCATCAATTGATCTGCGCCCTCGTCGGGTCCGACCGCGCGCTCGATCTCAAACAGAGGAACCGCGAGCGACTGTCTCCTCTGAATCAGATCGGCTGGCGCGTTTGGCGCGATCGCCGTCGGGCAGAGAGGAGGCCCCAGGAGACCGGGACACCGCATACCGGTGGCTCGGGACACAACCGGGCGCTGGAGGGGCGGCAGCCTCTGGAGTTACTCGGCACGGACGCAGGCGCGACGGAGGTGCAGGGAGGTGCTCGTGCGCATCGAGCACGGCGTATACGGCTGAGTCACGCTTGAAGGTAGTCGGCCTGCTCCGGTGCGGCCTCCAACGGCCTATCAGCCCCAGATCCCGCTCATGCCTGACCCGAATATCCAACGTTGGGGAGACGCGCTCTGCTGGGTCGACCGCTGCATCGCCCGGCGCCGAGGCCGTGAAGCTGATCGACGTGCTCTGGCTGAAGCGCGACCCGTTCGGCGTCCCGACCGGCGGCGTCGCCGGCGCGTTCGAGGTGGAGCAGACGACATCCATCGACTCAGGGATCGTTCGAGTACTCGACGTGGCGCTCGGCGCACCGGATGCGGCCGTGACGCACCTGTTCCCCGTCGCGCCAGACGAGCGTGAGGCCGATGTGCGAGCGCCACTCGCGCGCCCCGCGTTCAGCCGCGTGTCAAATCTTCGCGTACGCTACCTGCCATACGGTGAATTTGCGCGTCCCCGAGCAACCATGGCGCGCTTCGGCACGGGGATGACGGCCGTCGAGGCGGTCGCGAACCTTGGTTTGATCTGCCCGATCAATGTGACGGGATTGTAAACCGCGCTCTGAATCCGTGCGCGGCCAGTACTGATGCGTAGAACAGGGGACGTCCGGCCCGCGACGACCAGTGGATCGCGCTGATGTGCCAGCCGTCAGGGCGGCAGTCGCGCGGGTCAGGATTCATCAATTCCGCACCGGCCGTATTGATCGCGCGCCCTCGATATTCGCCCTGGGTGGTGCTCGTGGACGTCGACCACGCGACGTCGCCACCTTTACCACGACGCGCACCGCGCTGCGTTCACTCTTCACGGCACGCGCAGAAGCCGATG
>JADKAQ010000033.1 GCA_016719105.1 Gemmatimonadota bacterium
CCTCGCCGCCTTCCTCACCAACGTCGTGCGCGCGCCACGGTGGGCGCGGGAGCGCGATCGCCAAATGACGGCACTGGCCGCGCACGCAATGCATCTGCTCTCGCATCCCGCGGTCCCGCCCCCCTCTACGCGCGAGAAGCCGTGAGGATGGACAGCCCGGGGCCGACATGGCCTTCGGGAGATGAAAACCGTGTTCGCGGCGCGCACTGGCCACTACGTGTTGCAGGGGCCCTGCAGCGGAGCACGCGAGAGCCGGTCGCGCATCACGAGTTCCCCTGCACGGCAGTACGTGCACGGTCCCCTACGTGCCAAGGGAGTCGGATAGATTGTCCCCGCGTGCCGAAGCAGGCTCCGTACCTTCCATCGCGTACGCCCCGAACGGCCCGCCGACTCTCGCTCGTGCCTTTTTCCGGTACCCTTCATCGCCCACGGTCGACGGGATTTCCTGGCAGGCGTCCTAATCCGGCTTCACTGGTCACTCCGGTACTTTGACTCGCTCGGCGCTGCACGAGAATGGACCGTCTCGTCGACACACACCGACGGCGGAGGTGAAGAACTCCACGTGCATTCCACTACCTCCGTCGCTATGTCACGCTTCGGGTATGCGGGTGTTGGTCATCGGTGCAGGCGCCGGTCGGTTCACTCAGAAGTGCTCGCGACGCTGGGCGCGTCGGTCACGGTCGCGGATCTTTCGCCGGTGCAGTTGTCCCTGTGGGCAGGCAGCAGCACGCGGCGGAGCACGCGTTTGCGCACGCGGTAACCGACTGGGTGATGGCGGACATCTCTGCGACCTGTCTGCGTTCCCCGATGAAGCGTTCGACGCCCGTCGTGTGCTGGCGGCCCGCTCGGCTACGTGTTCGAACGGCGGCAGGGAGGCGCTCGTGAGTTGCGTCAGTGACCACCTGGGGCTATCTCTTACCGAGCGTGATGTGCCTGTGGGGATCGATTCGAAGCTGCCCGGTGTCTTGGCCACGGATGCATGGAGAACGCGCGCATCATCGCGACCGGGGAACTGCGCCTAAGTGCCGATGACGGCACGCGACATCAAAGTGTCCTTGTACCGGGCACACGAGTTCCGGGTGCTCCTCGAAGCGGCGGGCTGCGAGCTACTGGCGCTCTCCGCATCCAATAGCCTGTCATCCGGCTGGGGCGCATCCGTTGGACGATTCAGGCTGACGCGGCAAGAGTGGGAGAACTACTCGGCATGGGGGCCGGGGCTGGTGCGCAAGCAGGCTCCTGGACCTCGGCGCGCCTCATCGCCGTCATCCGGCGTCCAGTGGCCCTAACACCCCAGATTGGCACTCTCGGTGCTTCGGCACGTTCACCACGGACGTGCGAGCAGGCTCTGATAGAGACTCTACTGGAGATGTAGCTAACAGTACGTTGCCTTCCACCCGGGCCGCTGCGCTCACGCGCGGCCAAGTCGGTGCAGACCTGCCCTCTGCTCCCTCCTCCATCGTCAGCGCATGGCCGCCACCGGCGGCTGCGCGTTGCAGTGTCGTCCTCGACCACGCTCCGTGACGGCGCCGTCGGCGCGCTATTCTCCGCAGGGCGCAGACGGCGCATTAGGGGGAACCGCCATCACGTCACCACGCGGAAGAACGTCTGCGCCATACGCGCGAGGCGCCGAGGGGGCTATGTCGATCCTGTTCTCCGCCAAGTCCGTCGATTCCGGTGGGCTGTCGCGCGTCTCGCCCGACGGCTTCACGCTCGACTTGCGCCGTGCGGTGGGCGAGCGTGGAGCACTACTGTCCAGGCCCGGAATTTCGCCGGGACGGCCGGTCGCCATGCGTACCCGCCGGGCGGTCACGTTGGGCGCGCAAGACGGGGGCACGATCGGTCGCTGCTCCTGGCTGTGTACCGCACGGGAGTCACCGCCACGCGGGAGCGCGGAAAATTATCGTCGCGCTGCAGGCGGCGCTGCCGAAGCACCTGGCCGCCGATCAGGCGGCACCTTGATACGGCTCCAGCACGGCAGCGCATCGGCTCAGGGGCCAGATTTGCGGTGGCACTGCTGACCGATCGACTCGCCAGCGCTCGGGACTCCCGCAGGTACGTCACGCGGGCGAGACCTCCCGCGACGGGCAGATCGCACTGAAGCCGATCCGCGACTCGCGCAGGTGGGTCACGCGGCGTCGCGCCACGATGGGCCTCCCGCCGATGACGGAGTATCTGCGCGTGCTCGTTCGGTGTATTTGGCCGGATCCCGCGATGACTCGCGCGGACCACCCGCCCACCCTGCGCCGCTTCAAACGGCGCAGTGTCCGGAAGCAGGCAGCGCGCGCGTGTGTTGAAGCGCGCCGGAGCAGCGCTGGCGCGTCGAGCTCCAAAACAACAATTCACTCGCGGCGAACGCCGGTTCGTTCAAAGCCCACTACCTCATACGGCGGCGACTACAGACCGTAGCCCCGAGCGCGCACCGGCAGGGACCACCGAATCGCCGCGGCGACTCCGGGTGGTAAGCCCGTGCTGGCGCTGAACTTCCTCCCCGGCGTCGCCACGGTCGCCGCTGGTCGGTGTGCTCCACCCGGCGATCAGGTCGCTCCGATGGCCGCCGGTGGTGGCGCTACACCGTGCGCGATCCGGACTCCGTGACGCTCGGCGAGGTCGCGGTGCTCGCCCGGCAGGCGCAACGCCTGTCCAGTACGTGGGATCCGCGCCGCGCCGTCGCCCTCACGGCGCTCTCCCTTCCCGCGCGGCCGTGATGCCGATCGTGGTTCATCCTCGTCGCCGCCGGTCTGGCGGCGCTCCTCAATCCGGTGGCAAGCACGATCGAAAGTGCCTGCGCGCCTCGCGCACGTAGTACAAGGGGTGGCTCACCGCCGACACCGATGCCACGACGGTGGCAACCTACGGGCTCACAGCCGTGATGGTCGCCCTGTCGTTCAACTTCCTGATCGATGTCATCGGCCAACCCGTACGAGGAGGCTCTACTGGAAGGAGTTACCTCATGCAGGCGGATCCCCGCCCGCGTCGCGCTTCAGCCGGTCGCACTCGCGATCCTCTTCGCGGCGCAGCATTTCTGGCAGCCAGGTGAGTTCCTGCTGGTCGCGCCCCTCCAGGCCGCGATCGGCAGCCACGCCCAGAGGACGGAACTCGCTGACCGTGGCCATCTGGACCCACTGGCTTGCCAATGGCGTCGTGACCGTCACCCACGATCCGTGAAGTACTCGCCTGAACAGGCAGGGGGCGGATTGGTTCCCACGATCACCCTTGCCTCAGCCACAGTCTCCCGCAAGGAAGGAGCGCCTCGCATGACCAAAGTCACGCCGTTTTCTGATGTTCAACGATCAGCTCGACGCGGCGATCGCGTTCTACACCGCCACCTTTCCTGACTCTGAAGTGCGGAACGTCGCCCGCACCGGCACGGATGGGCCGATCGTCTCTGCCGAGTTCGTTGTTGGCGGTCAAGTCTTCATGGGCTGCAACGGAGGTCCGTACTTCGCGTTCTCCGAAGGCTTCTCGCTGTATGTTGACTGCGAAGATCAGGCCGGAGTCGAGAAGGTGAAGGCCGTGATGGACGCCATGATGACGATGGTGAAGCTCGACGTGGCGGCGCTCGAGCGGGCCTACGATGAGGCGTAGCAGTCGTCCCACCTGTCCGGAGAACGAGGTGCCGGCATTTCGAACGATCGGCGGGGATCGCGCCGACGCGGGGCTGACCAACATGGAAACCACGATGACGGACGTGAATCAGGGGCGGATTCGAGTTCAACGACTGTCGGCTGTCGTCGCCCTCGTGTTTGGCCTCATGACGCTCGGAGCGGGAGTCAGCGTGCTCGCTGGACGCGACCCGGGCTACCTGGTGTATCGACCGCTCCTGCTCTTCAACACGTGCATGGGACTCGGCTACGTGGCCGCTGGGATGCTCGCGTGGCGTCGCGCGATCGCTGGCCGGATTGCTTCGCTGCTGATCGTCGGTCTCAACGCGCTCGTACTGGCTCGTGTCCTGTATCTCTACCGTGTGGGCGGTGTGGTCGCGCTCGACAGCGTGCGCGCGATGTTCTTGCGGACTGGTGTCTGGCTTGCGCTCTTCCTTCTCCTCTGGTGGGCCGGCAGCCGCCGCCACGCTGCCTAACGGGGAGTGCTGCGGGCAGCGGGACGGTCGACATAGCATCGTCCCGCCCTCCCAGCATTCTGAGAAGGCAGGTTACCAGGTGTCCCGCGATTCCGGTTTGATCGGCATTGCGATCTTCCTCGCGCCAGTCATCGAGGAGATCTCCCGCCGCGGCTGCGGTCATCGCGGGGGGAAGCGGATACCTCGCCCGCGCGCTTCCCCGCAGCAGCACGACCCTACCGCTTGACCCAGTCGGCGGAGGCCAGCGGGAACTGCATCGCGACGACCTTGCCGCTGGTGCCGATCTTGAAGGTCACCGGCATCTTCCCCATGATCGCATCGTTCATCGTCGCGACAAATGAGTCGAAGTGGAAATGCTCGAGCTCACCGACGATCGCGCTCTTGTCGTACTTGATGAAGAGCTTCCCGCCGTCCAACCGTACGGTGGCCGTTCCCATGAAGCTGTCCGTGTAGGTCCCGGCGTATGCCTCGAGCGGAAGCGACGGCTTGGTCCCCTCGACCTTGACCGGAGGCTTCGCGGCGGCCCGACGCCGCGCCTGGTCGGCCTGCTCGGCCGCGTAGTACTCGGCGTTGTAGTCCTTGGCTGGGGATATCCCCAGGAGCCGATCGAAGGCGTTGGCCATCAACGGGAGGGTGACGTCGGACTGGTTCATGTTGGTGAGGATGACCATCCCGATCCTGCTTTCGGGGAGGAATCAACCATGGCCGCCATCCCGTCGATGTTGCCGCCGTGGTTCACCCAGCGCTGGCCGCGAAGTCCTCGACAAACCGAAGCCGTAACCCAAGAAAGCGGGGCGACATCAGGCGGGCGATCATGTCTGGATCATCGACGGTGAACTGCGGGGCCGTCGCCTCGCGCACCATCGCGTCGCTCAGCAATCGCTTCCCCTCGAAGGAGCCGTTGTTGATCCACAAGCGGAGCCACTGTGCCATGTCGGCAGCGTTGGAGTTGATCGACCCGGCTGCCCCCGCGTTGTCGATGTTCCGATACGGGATCGCCGTGACCACACCGCCGAGTTCCGCGTGTGGGGTGGCGACGTTCGGATTGCCTGTCAGCTCCCGCACCGACGTGTTGGACGACGTCATGCGGAGGGGAGCGAAGATCCGGGACTTGATCAGGTCGTCCCAGCTCTGTCCCGTCACCGCGTGCGCCACTTCACCGGCGGTGATGTACATCAGGTTCTGGTACTGGAAGTGCGAGCGAAAGCTGGTGGTCGGCGCGAGTCGTCGGATCGACCGGACGATGTCCTCCCGGCTGTTCGTGGTGGCATACCAGATGTTGTCTCCGCGGCTCATCCCGCTGCGATGCAGCAGGAGATCGCGCACCGTGATCTCGCGCGTGACCCACGGGTCGTACATCTCGAACCACGGGAGGTACTCGGTCACGCGATTGTCGAAGCGGACTCTCCCCTCGTCGGCGAGCATCTCGAGCGTTGCGGCGGTGAAGGCCTTCGAGGAGGAGCCGATCGCGAACATCGTCTGGGCGTTCACCGAGTCGGTCCCGCCGACCGTGCGGACGCCGTAGCCCTTGAGCATGATCACCGAGTCGCCCCGGACAGCCGCAATCGCGAGCCCCGGCACCTTCCACTGCTTCATCGCCGCCATGACGTACTGGTCGAATCCGGCCAGCGGGTTCTTCGTGGCGGCGCGCGTCTGGGCGTCCGCCGACGTGGTCCACGGCGCGACGAGGGTGAACGCGAGAATGGCAAACCACGAGAGGGGAAAGCCGGGTGAGCGTCGTCCGTGCGTCATGCGGTCGTGTCCGTAAGGGGTCGAGTCCTGTCACATCGCGGGCGCCATTGAGACTACCTCTCGAGATCGCATCGTGCCAACGTTCGGCCGCAACTCAACCTGGCCTTCGGTCGCACTTCCACCCGATTGCTCATGTCCCTGCGTCTGCTACTCGCCGTGACGCTCTACGCGCTGGCCTCCTGGTCCTCCGTCGGTCTTGCACAAGTCACGCGTGACAGCGCCGGGGTGCGCCTCGCCACCTATTCCCGGAAAGCGAAGCCGCGCGCGACCTGGAGCCTGAGCGCACAGCCCCTTCTTGAACTCGATGTGACCGACGACCCCGCGAGCGAGTTTGCAGCGGTGCGTGGTGTGGTGCGTCTCGCGGATGGCGGCGTGGCCGTCGCGAACGGCGCCAGCAACGAGATCCGCGTGTTCTCACGCGATGAGCGGTTCGTGCGTGCGTTGGGACGGGCGGGGAGCGGCCCCGGTGAGTTTCGCCGGATCACCCGACTGCTGCGGCGGGGCGACACGCTGGTCGGCGTCGACGGGGACTCGCGCGCCCATGTCTTCGAGCCATCCGGCCGCTTGGTTCGTAGCCTGCGACCGGCGCGCCGCGCCGGGAGTCGCACCCCGCAACGCATCGGTCTTGGCGCGGGCGCGACGTCCTACGTACTCGTCACGGATGGCGCGCCGATGGCCGAGCGTGAGCGCCAGATCATCTTCTACACGCTCACGGTGGCCGACGCCGCGGGCGACTCGCTGCTCCCCCTTGTCACGATGCCCGGATACCGGACAAGCCCGATCAACGGCACCCCCGCCCGTCAGCTGCTCGAGGCAGAAGGCGTGGTCGCCGCGTCCGACTCCAGCGCGTGCGCCGGATACTCTGATCGGCTGTTGCTCACCTGCTACGGGCCCACGGGGCGTGCGCGCGTCCGCATCAGCCGCGACATCGCGCCGCGCGCGATTCGCGAGGAGGAGCGCGCCCTGGTGCGTCAGGCGTACCTCGACGCCAACCGGGACGCCCCGCCGGCCGTACGCCAGCAGATGACGACGGCGGTGCAGGCGTTCCCATTCGCGAGCACCGCTCCCGCCTTCAGTCGTCTCGTGTTCGGGCCCGATGGTGAGTTGTGGGTCGGTCCCTTTGATCCCGGCTTCAGCTTGCCGGGTCCCGGGGCGCCCTCGCCCCACGACGCCGCAGACGTGGAGCGTGTTCGCACCGGACGGTACGTGGCGGGCCGAGGTGACGCTCCGCGGCGGTTTGCGCCGTTCGAGTTCGGGCGCGACTATGTGGCCGGTGTCGCGTTCGATGCCGATGACGTCGAACGCGTGGTCGTGTGGGGCGTGCGTCGTTAGGGTGCTCGCCTGATGAGGCCGCAACAGATGCTGGAGGCTCAAGGATCCCCATGGTGAAACGCGCCGGCGTGACCGTGCTGCTGGTCATCTTGTAGGCCGCCGGGATTCTCGGTGGCGCACTCTTTGGCTGGTGGCGGCGACCGCTTGCGCCCACGGATGATCCGCGCCTTCATGCAAGCCGCCATCCCCATCATCAACGCGGGGAATCGTGCCAACACTGCCGTCATCCTGATCAGGAGAGGCGCCATCGGCGCTGAGTTCTATTCCGCGAGTCGCGACTCCATCGACCGAAATAGCGTCTTCGCCACCGCGTCCTTGAGCAAGTGGATCACGGCACATGCCGTCATGAAGCTGGTGGAGCAAGGCAAGCTGGAGCTCGATCGACCGGTTGAGGGCTACCTCACGCGATGGCACCTTCCATCGACCGCGTTCGATTCGCGTGAAGTCACCGCGCGGCGACTTCTCAGTCACACGGCCGGGCTGACCGATGGCCTTGGCTTCGGGGACTATCGACGAGACGAGGCCCTTCCAACATTGGAGGAGGCGCTGGCCGCGCCTCGGGCATCCAGCGGCCGCCCTTCTCGCCCATCGCCGTGGGGATCCAGCCAGGCTCTCAGTTTCGGTACTCGGGCGGTGGCTACTTGCTGCTCGAGCTGCTGGTGGAAGAACTCTCGGGAGAGCGGTTCGACACCTTCGTCACTCGCGAGGTGCTCCACCCCCTCGGCATGACGCGCTCGGGATACGCCGACCTTTCTGCAACGACCAACTCGGCCAAGTCATACTACGCCGACGGCCGGCCAGCACCGATCTACCAGTACGCGTCACGGGCAGCGACGGGGTTCACTACGTCTGCCAGCGACATGGTCAAGTTGGTCCTGGCGCAGCTGCGAACGGTCGAGGGGAGCCCACTCGCCAGGACGACGCTCGAGTCGATGCGCATCGCCGAGGCACGATCGATGGGCGCCGACCTCTGGGGTTGGGCACCGTGCTGTACGCGCCGACGAAGAATGGCGGCGTCATCTTCGGCCATGACGGAGCCAATGAGCCAGCGATCAGTGCAACCGTCCGGATCAACCCCGACACGGAGGACGCGATCATCGTCCTGGCGACCGGCAGCAGGGCACTCGCGTCGCAGCTCGGCGCGGAGTGGGTGTTCTGGCAAACCGGCCTGCCTGACGTGCTCACCATCCCCTCCGAGATTCGGCGAGTGATGCCTCTGATTGGTTGGGGAGCGTGCGGCATCGTGCTGCTCGCCTTCGCGTCAGCCTGGCGCACGCGGGGCAAGCGAATCACGGGCGGCACCTAACGACCGGTCGAAGCGGAGGGCGCCGAGCGACTCATCGTGAGACGCGGCTGGTCGAACGTGTCGGTGCGGGTGGCGCCGGCGCAGCTGGTGGAGCTGCCGGGCTCCTTCGACGGACTCCTGATGTTCGCCGCATTTTGTCCCCTCTCTCATGGTCTCCTCGATGACCTGTCGGCACTGGTGTGGTGTGGGGAGCCTCGTGCTGAGCGCGATGAGCGTCGGGTGTCGCTCGGAGGGAACCCCCGCGGCTCGCGTTGCGCTGCGACCCTGTCAGCTTCCGGGGATCGCGGAGCCCCTGCGGTGCGCGGAGGTGCCGGTGCCGGAAGTGCGCGGAGGCGGGGCGACGCGCACGCTCCGCCTCCGCGTCGTCGTCGTGCCCGCGTTGCACCCGTCATCGACAAACGATCCGTGGGTGGAACTCGTCGGCGGTCCCGGCAATGCCGCGACCGATTTTGCGCGGCAGTTCGTCGAGGAGCTGACCTACATCCGTGAGACGCATGATGTCCTGCTGGTTGATCAGCGCGGGACGGGTGGCTCCAACCCACTGTACTGCGAGGAACTGGCGCTGCATCAGGTGTCATCGCTGCCGCCCCGGTTTCCCCCAGCGGCCGTCGACCGCTGTCGCGCACGGCTCAGCGCACTCGCGGCGCTCGACCACTACACCACCGCGGATGCGGCCGAGGATCTGGAGGCGGTGCGACAGGCGTTGGGGTACGAACGTCTGAACCTCTTCGGATCGTCGTACGGGACGCGCGTGGTGTTGGAGTACCTGCGCCGCTTCTCGGATCACGCCCGTAGCGCGATGCTCTGGGGCGTCGTGCCGCCGGACTTTCAGCGGCCCCTCTGGTATCCGCGCGATGGTCAGGCGGCGTTCGACCGCCTCGTGGCGGACTGCGCATACGACGCGGCATGTCGGCGCGCGTTTCCTGCAATCGCCGACGATCTCCGCGAACTGCTCGCCCGCCTGGACACGAAGCCCGTACCGTTCCAGCTGACGGATCCGCGCACGCAACGCGAGGTCGCCACCAGCATCACATCCGCCGGCGTCGCGCAGGCGATCTGGAGTGCACTGGCGGAGCCGGACCGCGCCCGGCAACTCCCCTGGGTGATTCATGCGGCGGCGCAGGGCGACTTTGCCCCACTGCGCGCACTTGACGTCGCCGTCCGGCCGCCGCGTCGCCGGTACTACAACGGCATGCACCTGTCGGTCGTGTGCGGCGAAGAGGTCCTGCACAGCACTCCCGCACAGATCGCCGCGGCCAGCGGCGGGTCGTACATGAATGCGGAGCGTGGGCTGGAGTATCGGGAGGCGTGTGTGCGGTGGCAGGTCCCGCGCTCGGATTCGGCGGCCACGACCGCCGTGGTGTCGCGCGTGCCGACGCTCATCCTCTCCGGCGAGATGGATCCGATCACGCCGCCGCGCTGGGGGAGCAACGCCGCGGCGACGCTGGTGAACAGTCGGCATCTCGTGCTCCCACATCTGTCGCATGAAGCCAGCGGCCTGCGCGGGGCCGCCTGTCTCGATACCCTCTTCGCGCAGTTTCTGTCGACGGCCAACCCCGCGGCAGTGCGGACCGACTGCATCGCCGGCATCCGCCCCCGCGTTTGTGCTGCCGCCGACACGGCCGTAGGGGGGCTCGCGGCCTAACCCTGTGTTGCGGCAGCCGGTGCCTGACAGTATTGCCGTCTTGCTCCCGGCGGTCGCTGGTGGCAACCTATGCTAGGGCCCCGCGGCCGACCTTCATCGGTCAGGCCGCAGCTAACACGTCGAGAGGAGGACGGCATGGCGAAGCTCGTGTTCGGAATGAACCAATCGCTGGACGGGTATGTCGACCACATGGCGTTCGCGCCAAGCCCAACGCTGTTTCGCCACTTCGTCGAGGAGGCTCAGGGGCAGGCGGGGAGCGTGTACGGCCGCCGTATGTACGAGATCATGCGCTACTGGGACGACGACCATCCTGAATGGGGTGCAGATGAACGCGCCTTCGCGGCGGCGTGGCGGAAGCAGCCAAAGTGGGTCGCCTCGCGCACGTTGACCGAGGTCGGCCCCAATGCCACCCTGCTCGACGCCAATCTCGAGGGCGCGATCCGCGCTGAAGGCCGAGCGCGACGGGGAAATCGAAGTGGCCGGCCCTGTCCTTGGCGCACTGCCTAACCACTCTTGGCCTCATCGATGAGTATCGCATCTACCTGCATCCCGTCGTGCTGGGGCACGGCGCGCCATACTCGCCGGACCCCGGCCGCGACTTCGCCTGATCGCGAGCGATCGGATGGACGATGGGGTGATCAGGTTGAGCTACGCACCTGTCGGGTCTTAACGCCGAGTGTAGCCGCTGTAGACCTGGCCGGCGTCCTGCGGGCACGAGAGGAAGCGCCAGGCCGCCCGACGATCCGCCCAGTCGCCGCACAGCAGGTTGAGCTGCTCGCCCTGGCTGCCGCTCATCTGCCAATGCAGGTGGCGCGGCGCGAGCGACAGGTCGGCCGTACGCTGCACGCTCTCGGAACCGCACTGCAGGATGCGGTCGGTCAGGCTCGACGACGTGGGCTGCAACACCAGGTTGCCACCGTTGGGGTTGTAGGGCGAGGTGGCCACCCGCACCACACCTTGCTCCACGAGCAGCAGGTCACGCGTGCACACCGGCGCGCTCAGCACGTCAGGACGACGCACCACCAGTTCATAGCGCCCGCCGTTCAGGATGCGCAGCCCGGCCCGGTAGCGCCGGTCGTCGTAGTGCGTCTGCGGCGACAGGAAGCCGGCCGCGTCCAGCGGGCATCGTGCGACGCCACCAGCCAGGTCCCCAGCATGCGTGGTGGCGGTGGCTGCGTGGGTGGCGTGCTGTTGGGCAACATGTCGGCGGCTTCTGGCAACGGCCGCGCCTGCAGGCGCTCGAAGCTCTTGATGGTCTCCGACACGTCGGCGTTGGTGAGCGCCAGGTGGTAGGTGGGCAGGCCGTACACGGACTGCGACTCGGTCAGGTCCACCTTGTAGCGGAGCGGCGCCAGCGAGCCCTCACCCTCCCGCTCCACGCAGCTCCTGGGGGCGCTGGACGCGAGGCGATGGGTGGCCTCGTGGGCGCGCTGCGGCTGCATCACGAGCAGGCGGCCCTGCAGCGTGAGCGTGCCATCGTGGCTGAGCGTGCGGCTGCATTGCTGGTCGCGAAAGCCGTAGAAGTAGCGATAGTGGCCGTCCGGTTCCACGCGCAGGTAAGTGCCGCCGCCCCCATCCATGGTGGTCATGGAGGTGGTCATGGTCTCGTAGGTGCGCCCCGACGCCATGGTCTGTGTGCCGAAGGAGACGCGGAAGTCGCGCTTGATGGTGTCGAACACCCAGATGCCTTGCAGCTGCTCCACGCTGGGCTCTCGGCGCAGGTCCAGTGCGCGCCCGGCCAGCGCATCGGCTGGGACACGTCCCGCCCCGGCCCCAGCCGCCACGGGCGCGGGGCCAGCGGGCGCTGGCGGCGCCGCCGGCGTGGGGGACGTGGCCGGCGCCGGGGGCGGCGCGGCCGCCGCAAGGCGGGCCGCGTCTGGCGTTAGGCGCAGCCCGTTGAACATCTGTGTGGCCCGTTCGGCGTAGCGCTGATAGCCTGCATCGGAATCGGCCATGAATATCATGGCCCCGTAGGCGCCACGCTCGGCGCGCGCCAGATAGGAGAAGTGCCGCGTCCCCTGGCTGGTCGTGTACGTGGCGAACCAGGCGGCGAATTCACCCGCCGAGCCAGTGCCGCGCTTGAGCGGGTACGCGCGCACCAGGGAGAGGGGCGAGCGATGCTTCCAGCTGCTGGCGGTTTGCGGTGAATTGTGCCGTGAAGTCCGGTCCTGCGGCTGCACCGGCAGGAGGAGGATGTACACACTCCCCGGCGCGACGCCCGGTGGCGCGAAGAGCGTGGCACCGTCCTGCGCGGCGCTCACCCAACCTGCAGGCGGCGTGACACTGTAGGCGGTGGGCTGTGCCACCGCCGGTGTGAACAGCGCGGCGCCCGCCAGCAGCACGAACGGCGCGATGAAGCGGAGCTTAGGTCCAGTCACCGGCATAGGGGTTCGGCAATTACGTGCGAATGTCGCGGAGGCCGATCATGCGTTGCGCCCCGCGGCGATCGGTGGTGCCGCAGCCGCTCGATCGGCGTGCTTCGAGTATAGGCCGCGCCCACCGGGCGCGGGAGAGCCCGCGGGGTGCAACGTCGCGATCCTCGCCGCGCCGTCGCGTGTTGCCTCCGGACCGCCGAGCTCGAGTAGGGCCGTCCTCTTCTCCCTCACCTTCCTCCCTCAGGTTGTCAACACTGCCCGGGCCTAGCTGTGGGCGCGGCGCCGCCGAGTGGGCGCAGGCCCGTTGGTGTGGATGGGCCAGTCGCGGACGCAGCGGCCTCGACGCAGGGAAAGGCGACGCACAGATTCACCGCCAGCCCACACTCGATGCCCGGCCTCGCCTCCCGACGCCACATCACGAGCGCCACTCGGACCTTTCGATGGCTACGTTAGGCCGTCACCCGCACAGGAGAGGGGCGCCGCATGAGTCGCGTATTCGTCAACATCGGGTTGAGCCTCGATGGCTACATGGCACCGGACGGCATGACCATGGAGAACTTCGAGTACAAGAACTGGGGCGCCAAGTGGGGGGCGATGATGGCGTGGATCCTCAACCAACAGTACTTCCGCGAGAACCTCCAGCTCGGAACCGGGGAGACCGGCCCGGTCAATGACCTGGTTCGTCACACCACGGAGCGCATCGGGGCGAACATCATGGGCAAGCGCATGTTCGACCAGGGCGAACGCGTGTGGCCAGAGAACGCTCCGTTTCACACCCCGGTTTACGTCCTCACGCATGAGCAGCGCGAACCCTGGGTACGCCCAGGCGGGACGACCTTCTACTTCATCAACGACGGGCCAGAGCGGGCACTCGAGCTGGCTCGGGAAGCCGCCGGCAGTCGTGACGTCCGTCTCGCGGGTGGAGCAGATGTGATCCAACAGTACCTGAACTTGGGTGCCGTCGACGAGCTGGAGATCGCCTTGGCGCCCGTGTTGTTCGGCGGTGGGCGGCGTCTCTTCGAGAACCTGCGCGACCCCGGGCCGCAGTTTCGCATTGACCGGGTGCTCGATGGCCCGGCCGCCACGCACTTGCGCTATGTGCGTGCGTGATGATGGCCTAACTATCGGTGGCAGGGCGCGCCCTGCCACCCCCCGGCACTACTTCATCGCGAGCACGTGCGCCACGAACTGATCGACGGCGATCTCGGTCCCCCTGGTAGAAGCCCGACGTCTTGTTCGTCTCGAGGTCCGCTTCACTCCGATGCAGCGCCGTGAACACGTAGCGTGTGCCGGTCCCAACCGACTCCATCGTCACGATGGCCGTGATCGGAATGTCGTCGAAGACCGCCGGGCGATACCCGGGGAACAGCATGGAAGTCCAAACCAGTGGGGGTGCGTCGATGAACCGTTCGATGGCGAAGTCGAGCTTCGGATTGAAGGCGAAGTGCGTGCTCATGATCCGGATTCCTTCTCCTTGAGTTGTTTGACGTAGCGATCGAACCGGTCCAGTCGAGATTCCCACTCCTGCCGACGCGCGCTCAGCCAGTCTTCCACGACCTTGAACCGTTCGGGCGCGAGCTCATACGTCCGCACACGTCCGTGCTTCTTCGACTTGACCAGTCGGCTCTGTTCGAGCACGGAGAGGTGCTGCACGAACGAGGGGAGCTGCATGTCGAACGGCGCCGCCAGTTCGCTGACGGTGGCGGGTCCGACAGACAGTCGCTCCAGGACTTGTCGCCGAGTCGGGTTGGACAAGGCGTGAAAGACTTCGTCAGCGGCTGCGAATTGCACCATGTCCAACACCGTCCCAATGCGCGGGTGATCCGAACTGCCCGAGGGATAGTACAACCCGCAATCACTTTGGTAAATACCTAAGTATAAGAGTTTTCGGAATCGCCGAACGCGTCGCTCCGAGCAACCGGGGCGATCGAAGGCGGTGCCGGCCGCCGCGGCATGACCCCGAGTCGTGTACCTTCCGTCGACCTCTACCCGGCCCAATCATGCGAATCGCGACTACTACCTTCGCCGCAGCCTCGGCGTGCCTCGTGGCCATCTCCGCGGCGCCCGTCGACGCGCAACGACTCGAGCCTCGTCCCGTTCCGCTGCAGCAGGTCGAGGCGTTCACCTTCCAGTCGCCGTCGATGGGGGTCCGGTTCTTGGTGAGTGTCGGACTCCCCCGGGCCATAAGGCGGGCGACGGCAAGAAGTACCAGGCGTTGATCTCGACCGACGGCGACTGGGCCTTTCCGGCGGTCAACACCGCCGCCCGGAGCCTAGCCGGAGTGATCGAGAGCCCGTTCGTGATCAGCATCGGGACGGGGGCCGATGAAAGCGAAGCGCTCTGGACCCAGCGCCGGATCTACGAGTTTTCGCCGCCCGACTGGGACATGAAGGACGTCTTCGGCCAGTTAGTCGGCGGGCTGTGCGCACAGATGAAGACGGAGCCGGCAAAGTGCACCGGTGGCGCGCCAGTTCCTGAACGTCATCGTGTCGGGGCTGATCCCGCTGGTGAAGGCGAAGTATCCGATCGACCCCGATCAACTGGGCCTGTTCGGCGTGTCGGCCGGCGGCTTCTTCGCGTCGTGGGCCATCTTCCAGCCGAATTCGCCGTTCAAGAAGTACGTGATCTCGAGTCCCGCGATGGCATACGGCGACGGCGAGATCTTTCGTCAGGAGGCCCGGTACGCCAAGGACCACAAGGATCTCCCGGTCGGCATTTACTTGTCGGCCGGCGTGCTCGAAACGGGTGACGCCGATCTCGAAGGCGTCGGGCGCATCGTGAGTGGGACGGCCCACTTGGCCGGCGTGCTCGCCGGGCGCAAGTATCCGGGGCTCAAGGTCGTGACGGAGTTCCACCCCGGCATGGGCCACGTGGACGTGGTGGGGACGGCGGTGGTGCGAGGGCTCCGGACACTCTACGGCAAGTGAGCGAGTCGCTCGTGCCGCGCGCGCGTTCGCGGCGACGACGGCGCGATGGGCTGCCGTGCCTCTTCTACG
>JADKAQ010000034.1 GCA_016719105.1 Gemmatimonadota bacterium
CCGAGTTCCTCAAGGTCGACCTGGCCAACGTGACCGTGCACGTGACGTTGTTAGGCGGCGGCTTCGGACGAAAGAGCAAGCCCGACTTCATCTGTGAGGCGGCCTTCCTGGCGCGCGCCGTCGGCGCCCCGGTGCGCGTGCAGTGGACGCGCGAGGACGACCTGCAGCACTCGTACTACCACAGCGTTGCCGCGCATCGCCTGGAGGCGGCGCTCGATGCCAGTGGCAAGGTCAGCGCCTGGCTGCACCGCTCGGCGTACCCGGCCATCGCCTCGGTCTTTGCGCCCAACGTCCCCGGGCCCAGCGCCGATGAGCTGACCAACGGGGCGAGTGACATCCCGTTCGACATCCCCAACATGAGCGTCGAGGCGTGCCCGGCGGTGGCCATGGCACGCATTGGCTGGTATCGCAGCGTGAACGCGATCCATCACGGCTTCGCCATCGGGTCGTTTGTCGACGAGCTCGCGCACGCCGCCAAGCAGGACACGGGCGACTTCCTGTTGCAGCTAATCGGGGCGACCGGCAGGTGGACCTGTCCAAGGCGGGGCTGGTGGCGCCGGCCAGCACTACGGCGCCACTGGACCGACCATCCGCTCGACAGCAGCGGGCGCGCGCCAGGTCGTGCAGCTGGCGATGGACAAGAGCGGGTGGAAGGGAGGCAAGCTCCCGCGCGGCAAGGGGGCGTGGCATCGCCGTCCATCGCAGCTTGTCATATGTGGCGATGGTGGTCGAGGTCGAGGTGCTGCCTGACGGGACCGTGCTGGTGCCCAAGACGACCGTCGCCGTCGACGCCGGGTATGTCGCCAACCCCGATCGTGCCCGGTCTCAGATGGAGGGGGCGCTGATCATGGCGATGAGCAACACGCTGTACAGCGAGATCTCGTTTGCCGAGGGGAAGGTGGTGCAGTCCAACTTCCGCGACTACCAGGTCACGCGCATGCGCGCGGCGCCGCGAGTGGTCGATGTGCACCTCGTCGAGAGCGAGGGGCTTCCGGGTGGCATCGGTGAGCCGGGGGTGCCGCCTGCGGGCGGGGCGCTGGCCAACGCGATCTTTGCGGCGACGGGCGTGCGCGTGCGCGAGCTGCCGGTGGGGAAGCAGCTGGCGGGGTGGCAGAACAAGGCGACGAACGAGGAGGCGTGACGCGCCCCGCGCACGCCTAACGGCACACGGCACCCTTATGATCACCTTCGATCCCATCGGGGTCGTGCGCAGCCCCTTCGCCACCATTGACCAGGTGCCGAAGGGGCTTGGCGCAAAGCACTCGACCGAGGGGGCGCTCGTGCTGCGCCCCGAGCTGGAGGCAGGGCTCACCGACATCGAGGGCTTCTCGCATCTCTATGTGATCTGGGTTTTTGATCGCATCCAGGGTTACGAGCTGATGTCGCGCGCGCGGGCAGACGGGAAGCCGCACGGCGTCTTCGCCACGCGCATGCCCCTGCGCCCCAATCCCATCGGGCTCACCGTCGTCGAACTGCTGGGCCGAGACGGGGCGACGCTCAGGGTGCGCGGCGTCGACATGCTCGACGGGTCGCCGATTCTCGACATCAAGCCGTACCAGTCGAGCATCCCCGTGGAGCAGCTCAGGCGCGGGTGGCTGGCGGACGCGGAGGCGGCGAAGGCGCGAGAGTCGCAAACCATCGAAGCGCGGGGCGGGACGTAGCACACACAGGCACCGCTCCTTCCGAACGTCCGGGGCGTTACGTAGAGCGGTGGGCACTGTGCTAAGTCTGGTCCTCGAGAAACTCCGCGTCCGCTCGATCCCCGGGTCCGGTCTGTCGCGCGCTTGTTCCTGATGAGGTCTTCCCGGGAGATCATCCACACGGGTTCACCGTCCAGCGATGCTGCCACGCGTCGTGTCCAGGCCTCGGCGAATTCGACGCCGTAGAGCCTAGTCAGCAGGTCCACGCGGTTGGGCGCTCGCCCCAACTGAATGACCCGGTCGTCCGCCTCGAAGTCCGACGCCTCGAGGGCGAGTTCAGCGAAGCCGAACTCGCGCAAAGCCGCCACAATGCGGATGCCGTTGGCGCGGTCCGGTCGCACGAAGAGGTCCAGATCTTCCGTGAGCCCGGGACGCCCGTGAAACGCGACGGCGTGCCCGCCGACCACGAGAAACTCAGCGCCGTGTGAACGCAACAACGCGAGTAACTCGAGCAAGTCCTTGTCCAGCTTCACCAAAGGCCTCCCGGTAGCGAGCGTGTAGCTCCAAGGCGCGATCGAGACGCTCCTGGGGCGAGAGGGGCGGCCCACGCCTGACGGTCCGCGGCGGCGGCGGCGGCGTGAGTGGGAAAGATCTCGATACGGCGCTCCATGCGATGAAATCGAAGCGGTGCCGTGAGCAGGGGTGAGCCGGGGTCACAGCCGGGGTCAGAGCCAACGCGGCAGCCTCTCGTTGGATCTGGCCCCCCCCTTCTCTGCCCAGCTCCGAACATGAGAAGTGCCGCTTCACCGTGCTAGCGGGCGCTTTGCCCGCGTAATCGCGGCCCGGCGAGCGGCGCTGGCGCGGGATCCGGCGCGCCGTGTGCTCGCTGGAATCGGTCTCGCGCGCAACCCGCATAGGCGAGGGGTCATCGCCGGCGGCGCGCCCAGTTCGCGAACGTCCGCCCCGAGTTCGCCCCCGTCCGTCGCCGCACGTTGGGCGGCGACTGCGCCTGAACAAAGTCCATCAGCTGCAATGACTTGCGGACCTGCCTTCACTGGCACGTGCCCTGCCTTCCGTGCGCAGCAACCTGTGCGCAGCGAGGTGGACGGTGAATGGGACACGACTGACGTGGTTTGCGATCGGTACGGCGGTGGTCACTGGCTCGGGCGTGGCGACTTTGGGCAGAAGTGCGTGGTGGGAGTCGCTCGGACACGCGATGGCGCAGGCAGCCCCCGTCGCCGCGATCGATGTGGCCAACTCCGGCTATCCCATCGAGCGAAGCGCCTGCCTGTCAGTCAACCTCGGCGCGAACGCAGCGACCGACTGCGGTGACTTGCGCGTCACGCATCCGCTCTCGAGTGTGCGCGCGTTCGACACGGAGGTGACGCCAACGCTGCTCTACAACAGCCAGTTCGCGCATCCGCGGCTGAGCGTTCCGGTCACCATCACGCAACTCGCCACGACCACGCAGCCGGATAGCGTCGAGCTGCGGCTATGCCGTGCGCCGTACAATGCGCCGCCCGCGGCGTGGACCTGTGTTACCTCGGCGTGGCGCGGAACAGACTGGCCAGCGGGAACGACGGCCGCGCGGCGCGTGACGATCACCGCGGACGCCATCAACGACACGACCGGTGTCTACTCCTACTACGTGAAACCGGCGAACTGGTATGGGTTGACGCGCGTACCGAGGCCGGATTCGATCGTCGGTGGCTACCACCACGTGAACCGCTCCAATAGCCCATACGGCGCGGGCTGGTGGCTTGTGGGTCTCGATCGAGTGAAGAAGTACTACCAGTCGGGCGGAACGACCGCATTGCTCTGGGTCGGTGGCGACGGCAGCACCCGCACCTTCACGGTTGGGCAAGCGATGTACTACGACCGACTCGATTCGATCACCTACGATGCGGCGCAACAGGCCTACGTGCGGCGCCTTCCGGAGGGACGTCGTACGGAGTTCGACCTGCAAGGGCGACACATCCGCACCATCAACCGCTTCGGGCGTGTCACGGTCCTGTCCTATGTGACCACCGCTGATTCGGCGGGTGTCGCCACCATGACATTGCCCTCACCGACCGGCATGTCGTTCGGCTTCAGCTACACCAACGGTCGTCTGGCCGTGGTGACGCCGCCCGCACTGGGCTCCACGGGCATGCAGATTCGGAAGGACACCATCGTCAACACGGCGGGCAACGTCGTGCGCGTTCGCAACGCGAGCGATTCGAGCGTGCAGTTCGCGTACTATGGTGGCACGACCACGCAGTACGTTCTCCGCGAGCGCAAGAGCCGTAGAGCGGTCGCGCAGACCTTTACGTTCGATGCCGCATTCAAGGCGCGATCAGCGAGTGTCGCACCGGGCTTCGGGAGCGGCGTGATCACAACAACCGTAGTCGCTGGAGAGTCACGCGGCCTCCCCCAGAGCGGCTCGCCGGCCGCCGTCGACACCGCACGCGCCTACACCTGGGTCGACGGACCTCGCGCAGTAGCCGACACCTCGGCCCTCTTCCAGGGGCGTTTCGGCGAAGTACGCCGCATGGTCGATCCGATTGGCGCTGTGACACAAGTGCGCGCCGAGGCGTACTTCGACGGGTGGCAGTTCGGGTGGAAGCCGACACGCGTGCGCCGTCCGGGTGGTCACGTGGTGTTCTACGAATGGGACGATCGCGGGAATGTGCTGCGAGTCATCGACTCGACCGGCGTCAACGCGGGCGTTCGCGACACCACGCAGTACGTCTACGAGACGAGTTTCGACCAACTCACGCACGTCATTCCGCCACTCAAGGACACGGTTCGATTCGGCGTCAGCGCGGTGAATGGCCGGCGCGACTGGCAGCAGGACCAACGCGGAATCACGAGCCGCGTGAACTACATCTACAGCAGCTCCTACCCCGAGGAGCTGGTCACGCTCATCCTCCCGGCCATCAACGGTACCTCCGCTTACTACAACTACGGGTACCATGCCACCACGCGCAACAACGTCTCGGAGCAGACGCCCAAGGGCAACGTCACCACACGTTCGCAGGACGCAATCGGGCGTGATACGCTGATCGTCTCTCCGATCGACTCCCTTCCCAGTTCGACACGCCGATTGCGGGAGCGCATCGTCCACACGATCCGGGGTGACATCACCCTCCGCGCAACGTTCTGGACCAACGGCGCGTCGCCGTCCGAGAGCCTCAGCGTCCACACGTACTACGATCCTGATGGGCAGATCGACTCTGTGTCGCGGCGCGGCTATCCGGATTCGGCAGGCGTGGGCACCATGACGACGCGCTGGGGGCGGGACAGCGTCGGCCGCGCCATCTTCGAACAAAGCCCCGACGGTCGACGGGACAGCGTGCGTTTCGATGAAGCCGGCAACGCGGTGAAGCGTTTCTCGCGTCGCTGGGCCAGCAACAACACGGGGGTCGCGCCGGAATCGCTCGCGTACGATGTGCGCAACAAGCTCTCGTGGCGAGTGATCCCGGGCGTCACCTACCCAGCGCGGGCGCAGGGCATCGGGTACAACCCCGGGCCTCCGTATCCCGCATACGTCATTGCACGTGACTCCCTCTTCTACACCTACACGCCAGACGGCGACCTGGCGACGGCGACCAACCGGTATGCACGGGTGAGGCGTGGCTACAGCGTCGCCGGCCGCCTGCTCGCCGACACGCTCGAGATCGCCGACGTGGCCGTCACGACGTTCGCGCAGCACCTGTACGCGACGCAGCACCGCTACGACCGCAACGGGCGCCGGATCGTGCTCAAGGTGCCGTCGCAACTCACGACCAATGGCCAGGACTCGATCCGGTACGGCTACGCCTTCTGGGGGAGCCTGTTGACGCAGGTAGTCGATCCGCAGGGGAACAGCTACACGTACACGTACAACGTGCGCAATGAACCGACGTCGCTCTATTCCCCAACCAGTGCGATGCAGCACGAGTGGCGATACGATGACGACGGGCGGCTCGTGCTCGACAGCGTGCGGGTTACGAGCGGCGCGTTTCCGTACTTCCCCTTCGCGATAGCGCGCAGGAGCGCACTCCGCTACGACGGGCGTGACAAGCTGTTGCGTCTGGCGGGCGGCGTGGGCTCAAAGGACACGTCGGCAACGACGTATTCGGGCCTCGGCTACCTCATCGCCGATAGTCTCGTGCAGCGTGGGATCGGATACACCACGGGAGACAGCGCGCGCTACCGGTCGATCACGCGCTACCGCTACGATGGTCTCGGCAACATCATCCGACGCACCTACGCCGACACGCTCAAGTTCTGGGTACAGGGCCAGCCGTACGTGCGTGCGCCCGTGTACGACTCGAGCTTCGTGACCTATCGCCCTGGCGTCGGCCGAGATACGCTGGACTTCCGCCCCAGCCAAGGTCCGACGAAGATCGTATACGACTCATCCGGCAACGTGGTGTACACGGCTCGGACGGCGGGATACGCCAGCCAGGCGCAGGAGGATCGCGCGTCGTTCTATGACGCGGCGGGGCGACTGGTCGCCGCCGACCGGCGCTACATGAGCAACGACGGTTCTTCCTTCAACCGGAGTGTTCTGGAGGAGTATCGGCATGATGCGCTGGGGCGGCGCGTGTGGGTGCGTGGGCAGCGCGCCTGCTCGGTAGGCGGCGGGCCGATCCCCCCGGCGGAATGCCTGGCGAGTTACATTCGGCGGACGACGTGGGACGGGGCGCAGGAGCTGGCCGAGATCCAGGCGCCGGGCGGGGCAACGGACAACGCTTTCTTCGAGCAGGACGTCGGCGCGTTCACGCTGCCGTACCTGCAGAATCAGGATCGCAACCCGTTCTACGGCCGGGTGCTCTACACGCATGGGGCGGCGCTCGACCAACCGTTGGCGGTGGCGCGCTACGGCTATGTGGATCTGCCGGTGGGGGGCACTCCCACGCCCTGGCCGGACTTCGTGGTGGAGGTGTCGTGGGACCCGCGGGGGCGCGCATCGTTCGGGAGCTATGGGGGGCTCGCGTACAAGCAGCTGTCGTCGGGCGGGACCAAGTGCGTGTGGACCCCGGCGACGAGCGCGCAGCGGTGCGTGCAGTGGGACTGGCCGGGGGCGCGGGCGGCGTACAACCCGCAGCAAGGGGTGGTGCGCTCGAGCTGGATGGGGACGTTGCTGGAGGAGAAACAGGACGGGGCGGGGACGCTGTATCGGCGGAACCGGCAGTACGATCCGACGCGTGGGCGGTTTGCGCAAGAAGATCCCATTGGGCTGGCGGGGGGGCTGAATCTCTATGGGTATGCAAATGGGGATCCCGTCAACTTCTCGGATCCGTTTGGGCTGTGTCCGGAGAGGGATCCGAACTGCAAGGAGTTCACCGGCGCGGATGCGCGAGCAGTATTCCGAGCACTTGCAGGCATGGCACCAGCGATGGAGCAGGGACTTACGATCGCGGGTGCGGTCAATTTTGCGCCAGCGTTGGTGATGGCTGCAGGCGGCGGCGGATTCAGCACGCTAGGTCTTTCGGCGCAGAGTGCAGCGGCTGGGGCTGGGCTCGGAATTGTTCCCTCAGCGATTGGCAAAGTGAATGCAGTTGCGAGCCAGCTTGGTACTTCAGGGGGCAATCTGCTGCGCAACATCCTCGCTCGTGGTGAGGCATTCGTTGACACGAGGAACTCAAACAACATTAACGTTCTGCTGCAGCGACCCGATGGAGCTAGTGGATTCGTACGAGCAACTCTTGATCCCACCGGGAGCCGAGTAATTTCGTCGGGGATGATGCGCGCGGATCAGGTTAAGCGGCTTATTGAGTCAGGCAAACTCGTCCCGAAGTAGGAGGCGACCATGGCGGGAAACGCCGCTGATTTGGAGCGAGCGATCGCGATGTACATAGCGCACGAGATCGGGTTTGACGAATTCGAGGTCCTTTTCTCGGAACTGTTTCTGAACCGCGTTCCAGAGGGCGAGCTTAGCAACGCGGACCTAGATCGTTACGGAGACGTTAACGAGAAGCTCATGTGGACATCGCTGGCGCCAAGTGCGGAGGAGCGCGACCCGGGGTGGATCGACAGGGAACAGTTTCGCAAATGGCTGACCTGCGCTGGTGACACTGCGTAAAGCGCTTTGGCTCTAGGAGAGCGCCACCGAAGTCGACGATGTGCTCGATTAGCCTAACCCCTTAGCTTCTGCTGCCGGGCGCAGCCCGGGCAGCTGCAAGCATCGGTTAGGCCTGTACGGGAGACGGAAGCCCGGTCCTGGTGGCCGAGCTTCTTGCACAATCGGTGAACGCCGTAACTGGGCTGGTCGCGCGGCCTAGCGGGCCGCGCGGTCTGCCTTCTGGGCGTGTCAGCTGGTCTTTCGGGTGCGCGTGCGCGCCGGGGTGGTGCGGCGGTGGGTCTCGACTATGGCGTCGCTGAGCTCGAGGATGGCGCGCTGATCGGGGGCCGGGAAGCCCTTCCATCTCCTGGAGGCGCTTAGGCGGGCGGTCTTTGGGGGAGCGGCGCGCGCGGCGCGGCTCCGCACAGCGTGTTGGTGGAGACCCTGAGGACGCCGGCCGGCTCGACGAGGATCGCGCCAGAGGGCTGGGCGCCATCGCACTCGGAGCAGGCGATCATGCGATCGATGAGCTCTTTGAGGGTGCCGTAGTCCGCCGGCCGCACGGCGTCGGCCACCTGATCCTTCGGCGAGGTCGCCCGCGCTTTCGAAGCACGCACGGCGTGTCAGAGGAGGGACGACTCGTGGCTTCTTCGCGCCTCACGCCCGCCGGGCCCCTCTTTGGAGACGAAACCTCGGGCTGTTCGTCGCCGCCTTCGACGCGTCGTCCAACCATGCGGCCTCGGCACCCCCGGCTACCCCCCGCGGCCCAGTGCTGAGCCATTCGGGGGGAGACCTGACGAACGCTGGAGTTGCACGCGACCACTAGCCTGGGTACGCCGAACTGTCTGAACTCGAAGAATCAGGAATAGCTCTCTTGCACGGCTGGCTAGCTGCCCGTATTAGCAATAGCACATGATCACGCTGGCCAGGCAACGCGAATCGGTGCCGCGGCAGGTGACGGGCATTGTGTGCGTGGGTGGCGAGGATGGGGGACGGTGTGGAGAATGCCCAACGGTCGAACGGCTCGACCCGACCGGCACCGAACGTGTCGCCAGACGAACTCAGCGATCGCGCGCTATTCGAGGGAAGTTCGCGCGCGTCGAGAGCCCTCTGGCACGATGTCGCCGAGTTCGCGTGGACGCCTTATCCGGTGCTTCTCAGCGGAGAAACCGGCACCGGCAAGTCGATGCTGGCTCGCGAAATTCACCGTCGATCGCGCCGCGCTGCAGGGCCGTTTGTTGCGCTACCGCTGCCCGGAATCCCCGAGGAATTGCGGCACGTGGAGCTCTGTGGCTGCGCGAGGGGGGCCTTCACAGGCGCAACTCACGATCGACCCGGGGCGCTCGAACTCGCGTCGGGCGGTACGCTCTTCCTCGACGAACTCGGCCATGCATCGGCTAAGCTGCAACAGTCACTGCTGACGGTCCTCGAGAGCGAACGGGTGCAGCGACTCGGTGAGTCACGGCCACGTCGCGTCAGCGTTCGCTACGTCTTCGCCACGTCCAGTGACTTGTTGGCACAGGTGCAGCGCGGCGCCTTCCTGAGCGAACTCTACTTCAGAGTCCAGGGATTCCGCATTTGTCTGCCGCCCCTTCGTGATCGACGTGAGGACATCCTCCCCCTCGCAGAGCGCTTCGTGGTCAACGCGCTCCGAGAACTGGAAAAGCCACCCCGCTTCCTGATCTCACCCTCACTCGCCGAATACATGAGGATGGCCCCGTGGCCGGGCAACATCCGCGAGTTGAAGTCGGTGTGTCAGTACCTGGCGGTGCGCGCGCGGCCAGACGTGACACTCGATTGCTCGCACCTCCCTGCGCCCGGCGAGTCGGGCTGTACCTGTGGGGAAGGCCCTGCCGCGCGAGCACTCGAGGTGCTCGCACGCTTCGATGGCAACAAGGCGAAAACGGCGCGAGAGCTGTGCCTGAGCCGTGGCGCGCTCTACCGCCTGCTCGCTCGTGCTGGAGAGCCCGAGAGCGGGCATCCGTGAGCGTGCAGAGAACAGCGGATCCTGGTCACGCGCGAGACGCACGTGCCCAGTCGCGCCCCGCACTCGGGAACGCATTCTCGCACCTGTGACGCATCCGACTGAGCGCGTCTCCTCGGCGCTCGACAATCAGCGCACCGCCGCGCTGGATCGCTCAGATGCGCCGCTCCTTCCCACGGCCAGGAACTCCGCTCCCGCAACGGCGGCACACGGACCCGCCGATGGGCGCGCGACCGCGTAGATCCACCGGCGCTCTACACCGTTGTCCATGACGACGGGTCTGGAGAATCGCCCGCAGTCGAGTACCACACTCCCAAGCGACCGACGCAACATCACTTCATCGTAGGGAGGCACGGCTTCGTTCGAGGCGGTTGTCTGCTGTACTTCAAACGAGGCACCGGTTGATCGCATGACGAAGTCGCTGCGCGCACTCTGCGTCGCTGGTGTGTCCGCGGCGGCTAGCGCCGAATTGGTGACAACCCATGGCATCGCGGCCAGCGACGCAACGCCTCCTGCGAGTGCAATCGAGAGTAACATCCGTTCGCGACGCATGTGAACGCTCTTGGTGTGAGTTGCCATCCGGACTGCAAATCGTGCACCGGCGACTCGAAGCTCTGCATGCCGCGTGTTCACCAGCGGTTACGGCGCACACGTCAGATGGGCGGTGTCGGTCGGCGATGAACGGCGCCGAACGCTCGCGCACGTAGGCGAACGCCAGGGTGGCCCCGCCCCATCCGCAAACAGAGGAGACTGCTCGAGCCTCCACTGGACCGGACACCAGATGCTGCAACCCGCCATGTCGCTTCCGCGCGAACCGTTGGCGTGAAGCGCACAACGCATACAGATCGCGCACGTGCTTCGCCGAGACACATGTGTCCGGACAGAGCTGTCGCGGAAGACACGGCGCGCTCGCACTCATCGAGCAACAACGCGATGGCGGTGAAGGAGTTGCCTCCAGGAGCAGCGGCGGGCACGCGGGATGCTTCTTGAGACGACATGACTGGCTCGGGAGATCAAACACCCTTTCGAAGTTCACTCGCACTCGAGTCGACCTTCTCGCCCGAGTATCTCCGATACTACCGCGTACTCCCGCTCTCGATGGGAGACGAGCTCCAAGTGGCATACCACGGCGATCTCCAACGTGACGTAGAAGAACATCTCGCCATCGTATTCGGCCGACCGCTGCACAAGGAGTACTGCGAGCTCGACACGCTCCAGCGCGCAATCGCGGCCTCCTTTGATGGTACGGAGGTGAAGCGCTCGCTTGGCAGTGAAAACGAGAGTGACGAGAGCGACGGGAGTACGTCGGTTGCGGATGCTCGCGATCTTGCCCTCCAGCCACCTGTCATCCGTCTCGTCAATACCACTATCCGGGATGCCGTGCGCGCCCGCGCCAGCGACGTGCACTTCGAGGCGACGCCCTCGGGCCTGAGCGTGCGCATTCGCGTCGATGGCGTGCTGCATGCGCTGTCGCCACCCGACCGGCAGATGCAACCCGCCATCGTCTCACGCTTGAAGTTGCTCGCCGATCTCAACATCGCGGAGCAACGTCGCCCGCAGGACGGACGCCTCCGCATCCGCTTGAATGAGGCGGAACTCGACATCCGTGTCAGCACGGTGCCCACGTTGCACGGCGAATCCGTAGTACTTCGCTTGCTCCGCACGGACACCGGCGCGGCGACCCTTGATTCGCTCGGTCTGCCGCGACAGACCCAAGACGTCCTCGCCGACCTCGTGAGCCGTTCACACGGACTTCTCATCGCGACAGGGCCCACCGGGTGCGGCAAGACGACAACACTCCACGCCCTCCTCTCGTGCAGGGCAACGGGACGAGAGAAGGTGATCACGGTGGAAGATCCCGTTGAATACCAGGTGCCCGGCGTCACGCAGGTGCCGGTCATTGCCGCGGCAGGCATGACCTTCGCGAGCGCGCTCCGGGGGATTCTTCGTCAGGACCCGGACGTCGTCATGGTGGGGGAGATGCGGGATCGCGAGACCGCGGCCATCGCCGCCCAAGCCGCAATGACGGGGCATCTCGTGCTCTCGACCCTGCACACCAACGACGCACTCTCGGCGGTCGCGCGACTGCAGGACCTCGGAGTGGAACCCTTCCTTGTCGCGTCAACGCTGATAGGGGTCCTGGCTCAACGTCTCGTACGTGTGCTCTGCACTACATGTCGCCAACGCGGCAGCGGGACGGTGTTGGTCCCCGCAGCACCCGAGGCCGGGTGGCTCGATGTTTCCCCGTTCTACTCAGCGAGAGGCTGCGACGAGTGCCGAGGTTCTGGCTACAGGGGCCGCACCGGCATCTACGAGCTGCTCCCCATCACAAGCGCCATGCGGGAACTGCTCGCCCGCTCCGCTGCACCGCACGAGTTGAAGCACCTCACCGAGGTCGAGGGGATGCAACGCATCCAATTGGATGCGGCAGCCAAGGTGGCTGCGGGAATCACATCGGCGGACGAGGTCCGTCGCGTCCTCGGAGGAGGATCCGCATGACCCGCAACGCCAGGCGTCCCGGCTTCACGCTCATGGAACTCATCGTCGTCATCGCGGTCATCGCATTGCTCGCCGGGCTGACCGCGCCCGCGCTCTTTCGCAACGTGGGCGACGCGCGCATCGCAGCCGCACGCGCAGATCTCGCGACGATCAGCTTGGCGCTGGAATCCTACGCGCTGTCCGTCGGTGACTATCCGTCGACCCAGCAAGGGCTCGAGGTGCTCGTGCGCAATCCAGGCGTAGGGGCAGTGTGGAAGGGGCCATATCTGAAAGGGCAGGTACCGAAGGACCCATGGGGTCGGGCCTTCGTCTATCAGTACCCCGGGAAGGGTGTCGCGGGAACCTATGACCTGATGACGTACGGGCGAGACGGTGCCGCTGGTGGAACTGGCGAAGACGCGGATGCCGTGGCAGGGGAGGGCGCCGCGCGATGAGGCGCTTCGCGTATATCGGCAGCACCCCGCAAGGGGCAACGACGCGCGGGGTCGTGTGGGCGCGGGAGAGATCGGATGCCCGAACAATGCTCGAGAACCGTCGGGTCACCCTCATTGAACTGAGCGCCGATGGTGGTGGGGCAAGGCGACTCGTCGGAACACGCGCGTCGCGCCTGGCGGTCATCCGCGCCCTGGCGGGACAGATGACAGCGGGTGTCTCCATGCGGCGTGCGCTGACGGCAACTGAGACAACGATGCTACCAGCACCGGTTCTCCGTGCTGTGCAGGATGTGCGCGCCATGGTGACGGAGGGCGAGACGCTCGGGCTCTCGCTCGAACGTGCCGCGTTGGCGAGCCCGGTGATCGTCTCGCTGGTGCGCACAGGCGAGTCAGTGGGCGATCTCCCGCGAGCCCTTCAGTTGGCCGTTCAGCAACTCGAACACGAGGATGCCGTCGCCGCACGACTTCGCACAGCGCTGACCTACCCGGTGATCCTGGCGGTCACTGCGAGTCTGTCGCTCGTGGTGATCGTACTCGTCGTACTCCCGAAGTTCGCGGACATCGTGCGCGACATTGGAGGGCAACCACCTCCCTTGGCGATTCCTCTCCTGTCGATCGCTCGCGCCACGAAGGCGCACCTCCCTGCTGTACTTGTCTCGACGCTGCTGGCCGCGACTGGCGCCATCGCAATGTTCGGCAGCCACGCGGGGCGGAGCGCTCTCCGAACCATGGCGGGGCGGGCACCACTGTTATCCCGAATGTTGACGCGCTGGCACGCAGCGCGAACGGCACGTGAGCTTGGAACTCTCATCCGTTCCGGGACTCCCGTTCTGCGGGCGCTCGACGATGCGATCACCACGGCGGCGGGCACCTCACTTGCCAAGCGGCTGCAACGCGTGCATGCACGGGTCGCCAACGGCGGTCGCCTGAGCCGGGCACTCGTCGACGGAGACGTGCTGCCCCCTGCAACCGCGTCACTCCTTGAGGTTGGCGAGCATACGGCACAACTCGGAGCGGCACTCCTTGCAGTGGCAGAACAGCTCGACCGCGAAGTCGACCGAGCGATCGAAATGTCCCTCGTGGCGTTGCAGCCGGCGATAGTTCTCGTGTTTGGCGGAGTGATCGCCCTCGTGGCCGGCGCCGTGCTTCAGACACTGTACTCGGTACGCCCCGTGTTGTGATGAACCGCCAGCGAAGATCTGCACATACCATGTTCGAACTACTCGTGAGTGTCGTCATTCTTGGCGTGCTGCTCGGCGTCGTGCACTTCAGCATTCCTCGCAGGGTCCCCGTGAGCTCCAAAGGCATAATGCAGACCTGCCAGCGACGGGCGATCGAGGAACGTCGCGACGTGTCCGTGGCGACCGGTGGCGGATTCCTCCTGTGTTCAGCCGACGGACGGGTCGCCGGGCCGGATATGGACTGGTTCTCTATCGTTCACGGGCGATGACGGGTCACAGACGTGGCGTCGCTCTCCTTGAGGCGCTTTGCGCCATCGTGGTGCTGGCCGTTGCGGGAACGTCACTGGTTCACCTCATGGCCGTGCAGGTTGCGGCCGTCCGGTCCATGGCACGATCGAGTGCTGAACTTGAGACGCAATCCCGCCTGATGGGTGCGCTATCGCTTCTCACGCGCCGCGAGCTCGAGTCAATGGCGCCATCCCGTGAGATCGGTGAATTCACGGTGGAAGTCGACCACATGCCGGGCGACGTCTTCATGGTCACGGTCGCTCCATCTGGGGCCCCGGGATCGTTGGTATCCACCTTCTTGTGGCAGCCGCTCAAATGAAGCGTGCATTTCGGTTCACGCGCCGTGGGTTCTCGCTCTTCGAGCTCCTGATCGCGCTCATGATCGGCAGCCTCGTGCTGACGCTCGCGCTGCGACTCGTGTCCGCGCTCACCGTGGCGGCCCGACAGGTGGAACGCGCAGGTCAGCTGGCCATGCAGCAGGCGAACGGCATCCGGTGGCTGCAGATGCACCTGCGTGCGGCGAGCGTTCCCGTGAAGGACCGTCCGTTTGTGGGCACACCTCGCACGGTGGCCTTCGACGTCGCAGCGGCGAAGCGACGATCGCCGCAATCTCGCAGGCGCGTGGTGGTGATGGTCGAGCACGACACACTTTCCGCACTGGTCGATGGAGAGCGCCGCGTGGTCATTCGTCGCAACGTACGTGACCTCGCGGTCGACTATCTGGTGTCGCGCGGCCTCTCGTCGCTCTGGCTCTCCGAATGGTCGTCGGACCGAGGGTTGCCGGTGGCCCTGCGCTTCAGGATGCGAAACGTCGCGCCTGCAACCACCATCGACACTGTGCTCGTCACAGTAGGGGTGACGCTGTGAGACGCTCGGGCTTCTCGATTGTGCCAGTGCTGTGGGTCGTCGTCGTGCTTGGCGCCACGGTGTTGCTGCGGGCGCAAACGACGGGACTTGAAGCGCGGGCGGCAAGGAATCGGCAACTCCTGCTGGCGGCCGAGTGGGCGCGAGAGGGGTGTCTCAACGTCCTGCACGCGCGACTCGAAGCGATTCGCCGCGACAGTACGCTGCAGCATACCGACCGCGCGACGCTCGTGGTGCGGTCCCTAACGATGCCACGCATGCGAGTGCGTGGTACGGCGAGCTGTGACATCGCGGTCCGCGACCTCGGGGCCTACCTCAACGTCAACACGGCCGATAGCGCCACCCTGGCCTGTGTAGCAGGGAGCGACGCGATAGCAGCGGCCATTCTCAAGTGGCGACCCATTCCGTCCGACGATGCGCTGCACGCCCTTATCAGCTCGGTTGGTGAGGCGGAAGCCGATACGCCGGGACTGTCCGTTCGTGCGGACGAGCGTGTGAATCTAAACTCGGCGCCGGTACGCCTCATGGAGTGCATGCCGAAGCTGGGGAAGGCAGTGGCGATGGTTGTTGCGGCGACCCGACGTGCGGGGAGGAAGATCGACAGCCCCGCGGACATTGCCCTTCTCCTCCCATCTCCAGCGCGGGAGGACTTCGTACATCGGCTAGCCATGACCGGCATCGGTGCGGAGGTCGTACCGCCGACGCTGGCGCTGGTTGCCTCCGGCTATGCGGGCTCCCCTCCCGTCCATGCCCGCTTGATCCTCACCGTTCGCGTCCGTGGTACGGCGGTCGACGTGCTATCCACGGAGCTCGAGTCATGACCGTGCGACCCTTTGTCGTGAAGACCACATCGTGGGCCGCCAACGATGCGGTGGCGAACGATCTCGCCCAGGCGCTCGGCGGTTCGACACCGGTGCGCGGACACTCCGTTCGCATCGTGCTGGGAAGCCCCCCGTGTCATCGCCGGGAGCTTGCCGGACTCCCGCCGATGTCGCGCAGCGCCCTTCGACGGCACGTCGCCGCCAACGAGGACCGCTACTTCCCCCTAACCTCGGGGGGGCTGACGCTCGACGCGCACTGGGCTGCAACGCGAGCCGGTGGTACCGCCGTTGCCTATGCGGTCGATACAACGTGGTTACGGTCGCTGTTGCGGGCGCTCGATTCGTATGGGGTGCGCGTGGAGAGTGTTCAACCGGAAGGAGTCGTGGCGGGGCGAATTGACCTGACACCACTCGAGGATCGAAAGAAGCAGCGCGAGCGAGAAGTCCAGCGCGTCATCTACACGGCGTGTGCGACGGTCGTCGCTTCAGCGCTGGCGGTCCACTTGGCCACAGTGGGGGTGCGACACAATCGCCGAACCACCGAACGCAGCACCCCGGCGCCGACCGTGTTGCGTGCAAGCTCGGCGCTCATGCGGCAAGCAGCCTCGCAGGCGCTGACTGACACCATCCTCACAGAAGAAGAGGGCATGAGCCGACGTCTGGCCGCGAGCCTGGGGTCGATCACCAACGCAGTACCGGATTCCGCTCGTCTCGTACGACTCGAGCTGACCGATGGACGTCCAACACGGATCGCCATGATCGCACAGGACCCGGGCCGTTTCCTGGAGCGGCTGCGGAGTGCCGGCCTCTCGACACGGCTGCGCGTCCTTGACACCCCGACCCTCGTGCAACGGGGCGAGGCCATGTGGCTCTCGGTAGAGCTGCGAGAGGACGGTTCACGGTGACAAGGAGGCACGTCATGCCAACGATCGCCATCGCCGTGGCGTGCATCGCGACGGTGTTACTCACGCAACTCGTACCAATCTGGAAGGCGGAACGAGCGGCGTTTGAGGCGATGCGCGGCACGGTGGCGGCGCAACACGAGCTGGCCAGTCGGCGCGCGGCACTCGAACGACTCGTACACGACGCCGCGCGCACGAGGTCTCGCGTGGCGCGTCTGCTGGTAGCGACCGACGCAACCACCGCCGTCACGGAGCTCGCTTCGATCGTGCACCGCAGCACACCATCGGAACTCAACGGTGTCGTCCAGGTCGTTGTCGAGGACGACACGGTGCACCGCGATGACCTTCGCCGAGCCTCCGTACGGGTTCACGCGGCCGGTGCGACCGAGAGCCTCGTCGTTCTCTTGCACAATCTCCTGTCGGACGCGGTGCAGCTTCGGGTGGACCCGCTCAGGCTTGAGTCGTCGCCGGCTGTCGCAGAGAACGCCCAGCAGGTCGACGTTTCGATGGACGCGAGTGTATCCGCCTGGTACCGGACGAGGGCACGATGGTGAAATGGCTACGAGGCGTACGCACCGTGCTGCTGCTGTCGGCAATTGCGGGCGCGGTCTGGAGTGTCTTGCAGTGGCGCCGACCAGCGCCGTTGCCCGAGCGCTCCATGTCGAAAGTGATCTCTCTGCGGGCGTTGGCGCCGTTTCCAGATGACACGGGCTGGGCCTCTTCCATAGATGTCGTAGCGGAGCGGTTGCCATTCGACGATCCCGCGGAGCCGTCGACTGTCCCGGACGGTGAATCGCAACCGATCGCGGTGGTCCCGCCTCCCGCATCCCCCGCGTACGCCCTGAGCGGTGTGGTGGTTGGATCGGTCTCGCAAGCGCTGCTGTCCGGCATTGCCGGCCAGGAGCGGAGTATCGCGCTGCGAATCGGAGATCGCGTCGGCGGCGTGCAACTGCTCCAGGTCGACTCGGCGGGCGCGACCATCGACGCGAACGGCGAACGCCGTCGGCTGCTGTTGCCTGCATCGATGGAGAGGCGCTGACATGCGATGCCGAGCGTGCGTGGTACTGCTCTTGGCCTCGGCGGCGACGGCAGCGGCGCAGGACACCGCGTCGGTCAGCGCGAGCCGCGACAGCGTGCGACTGCGATTCGTCGACTCGGATATTCGGGGCGTCCTTCGTGCCCTCGCCCCGTATCTGCGCAAGCCGGTGTTCGCACCAGACCTGCCACCGACGAGGGTCACACTCGAGACCCCCATCCCCGTCCCGGTATCGATCGTTCCTCAGCTCCTCCGTGGCGTGCTCGAGGCGTCCTCGCTCTCGCTCGTCGAAGACTCGGCGTACTTCCGGGTCGCGCTGGTGCAGCCGCAACGCCCAGAGCAAGCGACGGGGGAAGGCGCTGAACGCAGGCTGCATGTCATCGCATTGCGCCACGCACGGGCGAGCGAGGTCGCTGCCATCGTCAACGCGCTCTACGGTGCGGGCGGCGAGGCCTTCACCGCTCGCCGTCTCGCGACGGGCACTCTTGCCGACGAATTGCGACGCAACCGAATCCCTCCCCAAGGAGCGGAGGAGTCGTCGCCCGCCAACGTACGCGGATCATTGCTCGGCCCGCTCTCGCTGGTCCCTGATGAACGGACAAACTCGCTGCTGGTTCGCGCAACGGAGCGTGACCTCGACGTGCTGCAGCAGGTAGTGCGCCAGCTGGATACGCGGCCGCTTCAGGTACTCATCGAGGTACTGATCGTGGAGGCGCGCAAGGATAGGTCGTTCGATCTTGCCACCGCCGGCGAGGCAACGCGCGAGCGGTCGGGTGAGACGGGAAGCCTGGCGCTCTCCAGCGCAAATCTCGGAGGGCTCGTCCTCAGGTTCATGAAACTCTCCCGAAGTGACGTGACGCTCCGCGTCAGCGCCGCCGCGTCGCGAGGCGACGCCAGGATCGTGTCGCGCCCCGTGCTCGTCGTCACCAACAATGCGGAAGCACGATTCCTGGTGGGATCGCAGCGCCCGTTTGTCCAGGTGAGCCGTTCGCTCCCGACGGACGCGGCCGTTCGTGATCAGGTGGTGCAGTACCGCGACGTCGGTACGAAGCTGACCGTCCGGCCGTCGATCAACGCTGACGGGTACGTGGCGCTCTTGGTGCAACAGGAGATGAGCACGGCCACCGACGAAACCCAGTTTGGCGCACCCGTGATCTCGACGCGAGAAGCGAGCACCGAGGTGTTGGTCCGAGACGGGCAGACCATGGTGCTCGGTGGGCTCACGGATTCGAGCCGCAGCCGGGCCCAAGGCGGGATTCCTCTCCTGTCGGCGATACCGCTGCTCGGCGGGCTCTTCGGCGAAGCCCGCAGGCGGTCGGCCGCCACCGAGATCTACGTCTTTCTCACCCCGCACGTGATACGGAGCGATGCGGATGCCGACAGCCTAACGACACCGCGACTCCCGGCATCCGGGAAGGCACAACGACCGTGAGAACCCAAGAGGCTGTGTCGATGGAACTGGAGTGTCCGCAGGAGGGCGACGCGCAGGTCGCGACGGGCGTGTCGCCGATCATTCTCGGCGAGTCTCTCGTCATGCAGGAAACCCTAGCGTTGGCGCGGCGCCTCGCGCCCTCCGGCTTGTCCATCCTGCTCGTGGGAGAGACAGGTACGGGAAAGGAGTTGCTGGCACAGGAGATCCATCGCGTGAGCGCGCGCCCCGGGCCGCTGGTCGACGTCAACTGCGCGGCGCTGCCGCGTGAGATGGTCGAGGCACTGCTCTTCGGGCATCGCCGGGGCTCTTTCACGAGCGCGAGTTCCGACGCAATCGGACTCGTGGAGTCCGCGCATCGCGGGACCCTCTTTCTCGACGAGCTTCAGAGCCTCGCCCCGGAGGCACAGCCAAAGCTGCTCCGGGTGCTGGAGAGCGGCGAGATCCGGCGAATTGGTGAGACGCGGAAGCGTGTCGTGCGCCTTCGCACGATCGCCGCCGCGCAGCCCAGCCTGGGGCGGGTGATCGGTGCCGGCGGTTTTCGGGAGGACCTCCTGCAACGACTTGCGGGGGTGGTCATTCACCTCCCAGCGCTCCACGAACGTCGAGACGACATCCCGTCGCTGGCGAGGCACTTCGGGCTCATGTGCGGGGCGAGGCCGACCGACGCTGCCATCGATGTACTCGTCGACCACGAGTGGCCCGGCAACGTTCGCGAGCTGCGCAGCGCGATCGAGCGTGCCGCCTGTCTCGCCGGGAGCGAGACCATCAGCGCGGACACCATCCGCCGAGCGTTGCGGCTGGGCACGGCGCAGCTGGTAATGCTCCCGCGTGAGCGCGGCACCGAGTCGTCCACGGTCAAAACGCGCCTGCTGCGCGTCATTGCGGAGCACAACTGGAACGCGGCGGCGATCGCCCAGGCATTGGGGGTCGGCCGAACGACGCTCTTCAAGGAACTCAAGGAGTACGGCATTTCACTGCGCGAGCTGCGCACCGACACGGAGCAGCGCGTCGAGCACCTCTCGAGGCAACGCGCCGACTAGCAGGGTCGGCGACGCACTGGTGCCGACGCGTGGTCGACTCGCGCCGTTCGCCGGCGTTCACGTCCGCGTTCGCCCGCGTTCGCGACGAGGACGGCATGCCGACGGGAGAACTCGCCAACCGCTTGTCGCCGCGGTGCTTATCCGAGGGTTCTCTGTAGGCACGGCGCATGCCTCGACGCTCTGCATTCCATAGCGGAGAGGTGGTGCGTGGTGCTGCGGACCTGGATCGTCACAACAGCGATGGGTGGTGCCCTGCTCGGTGGGCTCACGCAGTCCGGTGGAGGGGTGAGCTTGCTCCGCCGCGTGTTCGGCGCTCCGTGGGCTCCCGCTCCCCCAAGCGCCGAGATCGACATCTACAACTCCGGCTATCCGATCGAACGGAGTGCCTGCCTCTCGGTAAGCCTCGGTCAGTCGGCGGGGAGCGAGTGCGGCAACCTGCGTGTAGTGCATGCACTGCCGTCGACTCGGGTGTTCAACACCGAGATGACGCCGACGTTGATCTACAACAGCGAGTTCGCGCATCCGTACATCACGATCCCGGTGAACATCAAGCAGCTCTCGAGCACCACACAGCCTGATAGCGTCGAACTCGAACTGTGGTGGGGTGCGTTTGGCGCGACAAAGACGCGGCGCGCGCGCGCGGCGTGGCGCGGTACGGAGTGGACAGCCGGGGTGACCACGACGCGGCGCGTCTCCATACGGCTCGACTCAATCCTCTCGACAGATACGACGGGCGTGTACGCCTACTCCGTCGTGGCGGCGAACTGGTACAACGGCACACGCCAACAGCAGGGGTACCAACCCTCGGGCGGCTACCATCTCGTGAACCGCAGCAACAGCCCGTATGGGGCCGGATGGTGGCTGGCGGGGCACGAGCAAGTGAAGAAGTACTATCAGTCCGGTGGTACGACAGCGCTGCTGTGGATCGGTGGTGACGGCAGCACGCGCACCTTCACCGTCGGGCAGGCGATGTACTACGACCGCCTCGACTCGATCATGTACGACGCGGTGTCGCTGAAATGGGTCCGCAAACTCCCCGAGGGGCGCCGCGTAGAGTTCGACCCGACGACGGGACTGCACCTGCGCACCGTCAATCGCTTCGGGAGAGCGACCCAATTCGTGTACGCGGGCACGCCGCTCAAACTGGATTCGCTGAAGTTGCCCACACTGGCTCCACGTTCCTACAAGTTCACGTACACGAGCAACAGACTGACGAGTGTCACGGCACCGAAGGCGGACGCTAGCGTCACGCGAGTGACTTCGATTACCAACACCGTCGGTAACATCACCCAGATCACGAATGCGGGGGACTCGCCCGTCGGCTTTGCGTACTACGGCACGTCGGCGCACCAGTACGTGATGAACCAGCGCACTGCCCGCACCGGCACCCCGACGAGCTTCACCTTCGACTCCGCCATGAAGGTGGCAACGGCGAGCGTGTCCCCCGGATTCGGCGGTGCCACTATTACGCACACGCTGATTGCCGGCGAGTCGCGAGGGCTCCCTCGGTCCGGGACTCCCAGTTCCGTCGATACCAGCAAAGTCTACACCAGGTTGGACGGGCCGCGCGCGGGCGGCGACTCGACCGTGTTTCGCCAGGGGCGCTTCGGTACCGTGAGGCGATTCGTCGATGCCACCGGCGCCACGACCCACATCCAGCCGCAGGTGTCATTCGACGGCTTCGAGATGGCCTGGCTGACAACCCGGGTGAAGCTCCCCTTGGGGCGCGTCCTCAAGTACGAATGGGACGACCGCGCCAACCTCCTGCGCGAGATCGATTCCACGGGGACAACGCCCGGCGTGCGGGACACCACAGCCTTCACGTATGATGCGACCTACGACCAGCTGACCTCGATCACTCGACCGGAGCATGATGGTCTCACCTTTGGGGTGAACGCCTCCAATGGCCGGCGCGACTGGCAGCAGGACAATCGGGGCGTGTCGAGCCGCATCAGCTACGGGTACGATCCGACGTATGCGGAGCAGGTCACGAGCGTCCAACTCCCCGTAGTCGGTGGGGCGAGCGCGACGTACTCGTACACGTACTTTCCGGGGTCGCGCAACTCCAAGACCGAAACGTCGCCGTTGGGCTACACGACCACCTGGACGGAGGACTCGATTGGGCGCATTACCCGAATCGCAGAGCCTTTCGATTCGGCAGTGACCTCGACCAAGCGCGAAGTCCACTCCTTCGCATACTCGCTCCGAGGCGATGTCACGCACGACACGCTCTCGGTGCTGGGTGGCTCCTCCGAATTGGTCCTTGTGCGCTCGTACTACGACGCGGACGGACTCGTTACCAAGGTTGAGCGATCGATGTCCCCGGATCCGGCTTCGATTGGCGTGATGACGACGCAGTGGCGCCGGGACAACATAGGGCGGCCGTATGCTGTGCAAGCACCCGACGGGCGAGTGGATAGCACGGTATTCAACGAGATCGGCAAACCGGTGCAGTGGTTCGGTCGTCGATACAATCCGGCGAACCCGGGAAGTGCACAAGCCGTCACGACCCTCTACGACGTGCTCGGGCGAGACAGTATTCGAAACACACCAGCTCTGAGCTACGGCGCACGACTGGTAGGCATTCCGACACGATGGAGCATCTACGGTCTCGACTCGGCGTATCGCGCCTACGCGATCCCTGCGCTCGCCGACACCCTTCTCTACGACGCGGAGGGGCGCGTTGTTGCCGCGCGCAATCGGTGGGCCCGTGTCACTCGTACCTACAAGCGGAACGGTCGGGACAGTATCGAGACGCAAGATCTCGCCGACTCCGCGGGCGCGTTCGGCGCGCACACCTATCGCGTGGGTTTCACCACCGACCGGAACGGACGACGCATCAAGACCGCCGTGCCCTCGCAGCTCGTGCCGGCCACGAAGGATACCATGCGCATCGCCTACGGCGCGTGGGGGCAGGGCAGTCGCATCACCGATGTCGACGAAGGGGCAATGCGATACACGTATACGGCGCGTGGCGAGCCGGAGAATCTCACGTACCTCGCTGCGTCTGTGACACAGGCGTGGACCTACGACGCGGACGGTCGCCTGAAGGCGAGTACGGTCTCCAACGCCACCGGTTTCCCGCGCTGGTCGTATCCCCAGCTTCGCAACATCAGCCAGCGCTTTGACGGGCGAGGGAAGCTGCTGCAGCGCGTCAGCAGCGTTGCGATGATCGATTCCCTGCAGGTCCAGTATACGGACCTCGGGACGATGTGGTGGAGTCGCTACTCCTCGATCGGGATCGCGCAGCTCTGGGGATCCTACAACCAGGCACGGACGATCTCGGTCGACTCGATCGGAGCGGACCCGCTGGGGAACACCTACACCGGCTGGCAACAGGACTGGTCGAAGATCGGGAACAACCCGCCGGTCGCCGCTCCGTTGCTGCCACGCCCCGCGACATACATCGCGGGTGTAGGCCGGATCGCGACGCAAGGCGCTGCGATCCCCGGCATTCGGACATTTTCGTACGACTCGGCGGGGAACGAGGCGTTCGCGTCGCTCCTCGGCCACAACGGCGGGAACAACCCCTCCGAGGACCGCGCCTCCTACTACGATGCCGCCGGGCAGCTGGTCGCGGCGGAGCTCCGGGCGCTCACCTCGGAGATTGACCCGACGCAGGGGTTGCGCAACTCGTTCGAGGAATACCGCCGAGACGCCTTGGGCCGGCGTGTGTGGGTTCGGGCGCGGCGCCGGTGTCAGTTCGAGGTGGCGGGGCTTCCGGAGCCCGGTGGGGAAGCGATCGCGTGTTCGCGGAGTTTCGTGCGGCGCACCGTGTGGGACGGCGTGCGGGAGCTGGCGGAGATCCAGATGCCCGACACGCCGACCTCGCGCGAGCGCGATGCGACGGTGCATGACAGCCTGCCGTTGATCAATGGCAAGGACCCGAATCCGTACTACGGGCGCGTCGTCTATACGTACGGGTTGGCGCTGGACCAACCGTTGGCGATCTACCGGCTGGGCTATGCGGACAAGCCGAACGGGGGCGGGTTCACGGCGACCTGGGGCAACTTCGTGCTGAACCCCATCTGGGAAGCGACGGGGGAGGCCCGGATCGGGGTCTTCGGAAACGGGGCGGCGGTCCGACAGCTGGTCGCTGGCGGGACGGCGTGCGGGGTGGGCACATCAGCACAGCGGTGCGTGAAGCAATACTGGGCGGAGAGCTTCACGCCGCGGGACCGGTTGCACGGCTTCACGGCGGCGAGTTACATGGGGTCGTTGCTGGAGGGGAAGCGGAACACGACGGGGACGGAGTACAAGCGGGCGCGGGTGTACGATCCGCAGAGCGGGCGGTTTACGCAGGAAGATCCCATCGGCCTCGCGGGCGGCCTCAACCTCTATGGCTACGCCGGCGGCGATCCCGTCAACTTCTCGGATCCGTTTGGGCTGTGTCCGATCCCGCCATCGAATTGCCTGGATGTGGCGATGGCGGTGGCCAGTGTGGGCAGCTTCATCGCCAACCCGTCGCTCGGAGCAGGAGTTTCTGCGGTCCTGGATGTGGCGGGTGCAATACCGGGCGTTCCATCGGTCGGTGTGCTACGTCGCGTCCTCGGCGCCACGGACGAAGTTGTCGACGGTGCGCGGGCGCTGCAGAGTGCGGGCCGGACAGGGAAACAAACGCGGCTTCGCGAACTCGCGACAGATCCGGACCTTGGGTCAGGGGACAGAGGCTGGATTCGGCAAGAGATGAATAGCATCGAGCGCGGCCAACGAAGTACTATTCGGAATCCGCCTGGCAAGGATCTCGCTCACCGACGCGGTTTCGAAGCTCGCAAGGGCTACAGCTATCAGCATAGT
>JADKAQ010000035.1 GCA_016719105.1 Gemmatimonadota bacterium
TTACGCTCGACAACGGCTTGCACGTCACTAGAGGTCATGTTCGCTATCTAACGTTGAGCATCAGCTGCAGCCGCATCACATCAAGCGAGCGCAGCGAGCACACCGCAACGCGGCTGACTGCTGCATGCGATGTTAACCCTCAGCTGGCGCGCCGCTTGCGCCCCCGTTCGGCGGCGAGTCGTTCGGCGAGGAAGACTTTGAGCAAGCTCTGATACGGAACATCGCGTTCGTTCGCGAGCACCTTGAGCGCGTCCAACATGCCATCGGGCAGCCGGAGCGAGATGGTGGTGGTCGACGGCTTCAACGCGGGGAGCCGGACGCGCTGGGCTTGCGACCAGTCGAGGTAGTCGACGGAATCGGCAGCGTCCCAGAAGGCCCGTTCGGCCGCCTCGGACTTATGTAAGTCGGCACTGGCTTGATCGTCTTCTTGGCCTTCGTCGGCTTCGGCATGGCGATACACCTCCCGTTCGCGCCGGCTCATCGGCCGGGCAGAGATTACACGGATGAGCGTTTCACGGAGCGTAAACACCAGGAAGAGACGGCGGCCGGCCGCCGTCTGCCCAGGGCGGCAGCGCGCTTCCCGTCCTGGTGTGCGCGGTCCACTTGCACGACGAGGGGTTGGTGGAAGAACAGCTCCTCACACCCCCGGCAGATGTGACCGAGTGCTTCGTCCACTTCTTGGTGTCGTTGCCGGCGTCCGATTGGAATCCGGTCGCGAGCGCGAGGACGGCAAGCGGATCACGCATGCTGAAACGTATATGGCAGCCATACAACCCGCAAGACATGCGCCCTCAGGTCGGGCGGAGGGTTAACGAAGATTCAACCGCCCCCATAAGCCAATCTGCCCGGTCAACCTCCCGGTCCGTTCGACCACGCAGAATCACTTCCCACGGTCAGCCCAAGTCCTTCGGTACTGCCCAGCCGAACGGACCGCTCTCGCACACTACCACCACTTCCCCGCACTCGCCAGCCTCTGCACCACGTCCCGCCGTACTTCTCCCACGCGCGCGGGTTCTGGCACGGCACCGACCACCTGCTCCTCGTCGTCATTAGACCGCAGTTCCAACTCACGGCTCCCGTCCCATCCACCACCCCACCCCCCGCCCCACCAACCCCAGCACCGCAACCCACACCCCCACCACAAACGCATACCCTACCGACCAGTAGCCCACCACCAGCACCACCGCGCCCTCCTCCGCTCCGACCGCCCCCGCCTCGAGCACCACCCACACCGCGACGACCGCCGCGCTCGCGATCCCCGCCGTCAGCACCACGTGCCACCGGGCCGCCCCCGGCCGTCGCATCCCCCAGTGGAACCCACACATGGCCGCTGCCACGCTCAACGCCCACGCAATCATCGGCCGCCCCCACACCCATACAACACCCGCGCCATCCCATCCCGCTCCTTCGCACACTGCCCCGCCAGCAGCTGCCCTAACTGCCGCCTGATCGTATCCAGCGCCACCCGCTGCTGCACCACCTCGTGCGCGAAGGCCGAGTCCTGCCGCACATTGACCGCCTCGATCGCCGCCAGCCGTCGCGACGGCGGAAAGGTCTGGAAGCCGAGCGTCGCCACCAGCCCCCCGGCGACCCCCACCACCCACCACGCGCGCTGCAACTCCAACCACGCTGACCATCTGGGGGGAGCGGCGAGCGTCTCGAGCGTTTCGCGCGCACGCGACGGAGCACGCGTCGGCGCCGGTCGGCGCGATCGACGGGTCATGGCGACACCTTCACGACCAAGGAGGTGCTCACCCCTCCCTGACGGGCGCTGTACGGGCCACCGGAGAACGGGCGCACCAGGACGCGCGTCGTACCAGCCTCCAACCCCTTCAACCCATTCGTCCCCAGACGCGCGATGCGCAGGTCCTCGACGACGAACAATGGCGCAAAGTCGAGCACGACCGAGCCATCGCCACGCAGCGCCGTGATCCGGAGCGCCTGCTCGGGCATGACTTCCTCACCGACCGAGAGTCGCACCGTGTCGGGACTGACGCGAAGCTGGGTTATCTCGTTGGCGGCCTGCCAGGCGCGCGCAATCGCGGCCTGCATGAGGCTGTCCCGTCGAAGCGCGCCCGCATCCACCGGTGAAGGGACCGCCGTCCGAACGGTGTCGCCCGAGGATCGCGCAGACCCATCGGTGGAGTGCTTCGCCAGCTGACGCGGCGACGACGCCGCCACGGGCGCCGTGACGGCTAGACTCGACGAGTTAGGGGTGACCAGCGGGTCCACCAGCGCTACACCGCCGTCTTGGCGCCTGACGTACCGCGGCCGATGCTCAGGACACCGCGCCTCGGCCGCTCCCTGCAGGTCTCGCTCGACCGCCTCCTCGAAGTCACGTCCCCGAGTGTACAGGCTGCGGCTGGAGCTCACGCGGTGCATGACCGTTTTGAACGACGCGTCGCCTTCGGGCAATCCGATGCAGCTGAGGATGAGGTCCCCGCGCACGCCGCCGCCGCGCCAGAAATCGTAGGCGATCGTCACTCCGGGCGTCGGACCGGCAAGCGCGCTGTTGCCGGGCCGCACCTCGTACGCCGCATCGCGCCGCGCGCCAATCGCTGCAACGAGCGCCGCGCGGATCTCCCCCACCGACATCGGCACGCCGCTCCCGGCGTAGTAGCCGACAACTCGAATCGGATAGCGCACCCCCTCGTGCGCCCCGAGCGTGACCATGACGACGCTGTCCTGTAAGAAGCGGGACGTGTCGTACGCGGACACCAGGACCACGCCGTTCGACACTATCGCCCAACGCCGGTCGTTCCCGGCCAGCTGCCTCATCCCCACGGCGATCGTCACGACAATCACTCCAATCGTCAGCAGCGGAGTGCGCACCACCTGCCAGATATCCCGCATCTCGGATGTCCTCCGGGTTGTGTACGAATCGTTGCGCCTGGCCAGCCATCCCCTCGTCAGGCAGCGCGCTCCAGATCATCAGGAGTCGCGTACCACCGGATCGCCAGGTCGCGGTGGCGCGCGTCGCAGTGATAAAGCACCTCCTCCAATCGCATCCCCCCGGCGTGATCGTCGCTCGCCGTGGCGAGGAGGCAGCGGCAGGCAGGGCCGAAGCACCCGTCGAATCGCTCGAACACCTCCAGCACGATCCCGGCGTCGTACGGCGCACGCGGCGGCGTCGACTCGCACCCTGCGCCCTGTGTGCGAGCCCAGGGAAGGAGCACGTCGCCGGGTTCCACTCGTTCGCGGATCCACCGCTCCTGCACCGCCGTCCGGCGCAGCGACTCCATCGAGTCCACCTTGGCTAGCGGCCAACTGGAGAGGCCGACGCGCAGGTCCACATGCGCCGTCGCCCCGACGGCGAGGACAAACTCGAGGGCGCAGGGGAGCGACGGCTGCTCGCGAATCATCCGGGTGGCGTGGCGCGCCAGGGTGTGGGCGGTGGCCACCAGCAGCAAGGGCGTGTGCGGGATCATCGCGCCCTCCTCGGCGGCTCCCCCCAAAACGCCTCCCCGCTCTCCCCCACGGTCAGCTCGATCCCGATCCCCGTGCGCGCCCCGCGGCTCTCCAGGCGCACGCGGCCATGCGTCACATGCACGCGCGTCGTCGATGGATCGCGGACCTCGACCTCGAACTCCGTCCCGGTCACCGTGATGCGGGCCGACGGCGTCACGACGACGTATTGACCGGTGGGGAGCGGCTGCAGCCTGAATCGCGCCGATCCATCGAGGATCAGCTCGCGGATTCCGTAGCCATCCGCCTCGTCCTTCCACTCCAGGCGCGAGCCAGGTGGGAGGCTGACCCAGGAGTCGGATCCCAGTCGAATCGACTCCCATTCGCGCCCGCTCGCCTCGGCCACCCGCACGCGTGGCCCCTCCAGGCGATCGGCGATACGTACGCCCATCCACCCCGACAGCGGGAATCCAACGATCACCAGCAGCGCCGCCGCCAGCTGCCAGCGGCGCACGCGGTATGGCGCGCGCGCATCGCGGGGAGAATCGACCGGTCGCTGGACGCCCGTCGCCTCGGCTCCCTCCCGCTTCCACGCCGCCTTCGCCAGAAAGCGTTGCCAGCTCGCCGCCATTTCGTGCTCCGGCACCGCGACGTCGCGCGAGGAGGGCCAGGCCTTCCACGCCTCGATCACCGGCGTCACGTGGCGACGGAACGCCTCGTCGTCGCGCAGCCGCGCCTCGACCGCCAGCGCCTCGTCAGGCGAGAGTTCTCCCGCCAGAAAGTCGGAGATGAGCGTCACCTCGGGATCGGCCGACAGCGCCTCCCGCATCTCGTCGCGCGTCAGGTTGCGCCCTTCCCCCGCCGGGACCAGCCATTCGTCCGCTCTCATTCCACCTCCCTCCCCCGTAACGCGTCGGGCGTGAGTCCATCCGCCGTCAGCTGCTCGCGCAGTCGCGCATTGGCGCGAGACACGCAGGCCCGGCAGGTACCGGTGTCGATGTTCAGGTGCGCCGCCGCCTCCTTGTAGCTGTACCCGAACTCCACCACCAGCAGCCACGGCTCGCGGATGTACTCGGGGAGCCCACGGAGCGCCTCCTGGATCGTGAAGCGGATGTCGTTGTCGTCCGCCGAGCGTCGCGTGTTCATCCACCGACGGATCGTGGCCGACGGCCCGGTGATGAGTCGCATGAGGCGCGACTGGGCCTGGGCGTTACGATGCCGGTCGATGGCTACGTCACGCACCATGACCATCAGGCGGATGCGTGCATCGTCCCCCGCCAGCCCCAACGCCTCCCGTCCCCCGTCGCGCGCGCGCTCGCGCTCCCGTTCGCGCTGGGCGAGGAACTTGAGGATCGCGTCGTGCACCACGTCCTCCACCTCCTCCGGGTCAACGAGTCGCGCGGCATAGCGCGTGAGGTCTCCCTGCATCTGACGGTACAGGAGGGCGATGTCGGCTTCGCCCTCCAGTCGTGTGGCCGGCCGCACGAGCGGCAGCACCTGACGCTCCTTGTCCACGCTGGTTGCTCCTTCCCGAAGGTGGCACGGCCCAATTCCATGGACGCCGTCCAGCCCTCCGGGCAATGAAGGGAGATTGACCTTCCAGACCGGGGCGACAGGAACTGCTTCTTTCGGGCCCCCTACAATCACCGGACGAGGGGGCGAAAACGCAGCGTCGAATTTGAACATTTCTTCGCGGATGCATCCAGAGGGTTGTCCGCGAGGCGGTTTTCCACATAGCACCCCCACTTCCCCTTGACAAGAAGGGCAGTCGGGGGGTTTAGTAGAGAGGTGTGTCAGCGAAGGAGCCGTCGCGGCCCCTGCCGACCGCCTCGCGGCCCTCGACCGCCTCGCGGGGTCTCGACCGCCTCGCGACCACTCTCGAGCGGCTCGCGGCCTCTCTCGAATGCCTCCCGACCCCCTCGGACGCCTCCACCGGTCGAAAAATCGACCGCGCGCCCTGCACAGGCCACATCGCGGCCGGACGAGGCGACCACGCGCCGCGCACAGGCGACCTCGCGGGGCGGCCATGCCACCGCGCGGCGTACACAGGTGACGCCGCGCACTGCCGAGATCACCGCGCGACGCGACTAGATCACCGCGCGGCGCGACGACATCACCTCGCGGCGCTGACGGGCGACCGCCGGGAGCGCACAGGCGACCTCGCGGCCAGGCAAGGTCACCTCTCGCCGCGGCAAGACGACGTCGCGACGGGCTCAGGCGATCAAGCGGCATGCACAGGTGACGCGACGGGGTGAACAGGCCACCGCACGGCGCGCCTGGACCACGTCGCGGTGCAACCAGGTGACCGCGCGCTCCGGAAAGGCGACCGCGCGGCGCGCACAGGCGACGAAGTGGCGCTGCCAGCCCGCGTCACGCATCGCACAGGCGACGTCGCGACAGCTCCAAACGACGACGCGGCGCGACGCAACGACCGCGCGACACGACCAGGTGGCGCGTCGCCTCGCACAGGCCACCACTCGGCGCGGCCAGGTGAGCGCACGGGGCGCACAAGCGGCAATGCGGCGCGCACCAGCGATGCGTCGGAAGGAGCAGGCGGCGTGGCGCAGCTGCAAGGTCACGTCGCGACGCGCGCAAGCGACCGCGCGGCATGCACAGGCGACCGCGCGATGCGTCCAGGAGACCACGCGCATCGTCCAGGCAAGCGCGCGACCGTGCGAGACGGCGTCGCGCGCTGACCAGGTCGCGTTGCCGCGTTGTCAGTGGACGATGCGCGGTTGTCAGGCAAAGGCGCGGCGTTGTCAGGGACCGTTGCAGCGTTGTCGGGCAACGATGCGGCGTTGCAAGGCGGCCGTACGGCGTTGCACGGCGAACGCGCTAGTGGCTTGCACGACAGGGAAGCACGTGAAGGACGCGCGCGTGCTTCGTCAGGGGTTCCGCGTCCACCACCATATAGGAAGGAGACGGCACCATGCAGCTCCGCACCAAGCAGGGATTGCAGACGCTCCGTCGCGCGCACGTGTTCCTTGTGGGCCGAGAGATGTCGCTCGCCTTCGGCCCGCTCAAGCCGCACGCCGAGGCGCTCGACGCGCTGGTGCAGCGACTCGAGCAGCACGCCATGGAGCAGGACAACCGCGAGCGAGGGGCGCGCGCCGCGACCGAGGCCAAGAAGTCGCTCGGCCGGGCGCTGCGCCAGGAGTACCTGCGCCCCATCTCGCGCATCGCGCGGGCAGCCTTCGCCGACAACCTTCAGGTCCGCGCGGCGTTCACCCTTCCCGAGCAGCGCGACGATGAGCGGCTGCTGCAGGCGGCCAACGGCTTCGCCGAGCGGGCGGCGGAGTACAAGGCGGTCTTCGTGTCGCGCGGGCTCGAGGACGACTTCATCGATCGCCTGCGCAAGGCGACGGCAGCGTTCCGCGAGTCGCTCGTGACGCGCGGCGTCGAGCTGGGGCGACGATCCGCGGCGACTACGGGGATGCTGCAGGAGCTGGCGCGTGGCAAGGAGCTGGTGCGGCTGATCGACGACATGGTCGCGCCGCGGCTTGCGACTCAGGGGGACCTGCTGTCGGAGTGGCGGACGCTCATGCGCTTCGTGCGCCGTTCGACGTCGGAGGCCACCGACGGTGGTACGCAGCCGGTGACGCCGACCGCTCCGACGACACCGCCGGCCGTTCCTTCCCTGCCCTCGCAACCGGCGCCGGCCACGGTGGTTACCGAGACGACGCCGCCGGAGGCGAAGGCAGCCTAGCGGCCGGGAGCAGCTGCGGGCTGGCGCTGGTGGTTCAGGACTTCCTCAGGCAACACCCACGCCCATTCAGGGCACGGGCATCGACGCGGCGGCGTGGTACCGGGGGCAGGGACGGTTCGTGGCGCGCGTGGCGGGGAGCGCGCGCCGTTCACGGCACCGACCACGCAGGGACTGGCGATTCGCGCGGCGATCAAGGAGGCGCGGGTGCGCAAGGGGTCGGGCGGGGCGGGGCGCCGCGGCACAGGCGGGGGCGCCGGGGCCCCCCCCTCCCGAAGGTCGGCACGTCGACACCGGCGCTTCGCCGGCCGTCCGGCCGCCACGTTAGCGTCTGGAGCGCAACCACACGTCACTCCTGCGGAGAGATCATCATGACGCGTTTTACAGCGCCGGAATGTGCACGTCGTCCTGCGCGGGGCGGGCGGGGATTCATCGCGCGGGTCGCGAACGGGGCGCCGCTCGATCCCACTCCGTCAACTCAGCGGGTGGCGATCGCGCGGGCGATCGTGGAGGCGAAGTTGCGCGGGGGGGAGGTGGTGATTCATCGGGCGAACGGGCGGATTCGGGACAAGGACAGCTATGGGAAGGACTCGGTGCGGGTGATGGATCGGAAGCACTAGACGGTTGATCGCGGGGATGGAATCGGTCACCGTCGCGTGTGATGCTGGACGGATGTGTTCGGGGATGTGGGGGCGCCGCCTGCCGAAAGGCAGGCGGCGCATTTTGCTTGTGGGGCACTTCGCTGGTGCGGGGGACGATCAACCGTCGGAGGTCCTCGACCGCCAGATCGTTGGGGCTGCTGGTGGTCGTTAGCGTCCTCGGACGCTAGGCGACCTTCGATTTGACCTGTCATCGCTTTCCGGGAGGACGTCCTACCGGTACGACTGTCCCATGGACGCCCGACTTCAGCGTTCACGGGTTGTCATTGTCGGATTAGAGTGTAGCTCCCTGATCCCGCGTAGCTAGTGCTACCCGCGGAACCATCCCAGGACCCGACGATGACGGTATATGTGCCGGTCGCGGTCGCGGTGACGGTGATGTGTGCGGCATTGAGCCCAAAGCCCTGCCCGACCGTCACCCCGCTCGGCGATACCAGTCGGATCCAGGGCCACAGCGTCGCAGTCGGCACCACCTTCCCGATGCTCAACGCGATCGCGTCGCCCTGCGTCGCGGTGAAGGTCCACGGATCGATGTCGCCGACCCCGATGGCCCCGGTGTGGGTCGTTCCATTGCCCATCGGCCCACCTTCATCACCGGCCGAGATCACGATGCTCCCCGGCGCCTTGACGAGGCTGAGCACGTAGGTCCCGGTCCCTGCATAGCTGGTGCTGCTGGCGGACCCGTCCCACGAGCCCACGATCACGGTATAGGTCCCGGTCTCCGGGGCCGTCACCGCGCCGAAGTTGCGATCCACGATCTGCGCCGCCGCAAGCCCAAACCCTGCCCGACCGTCACCCCGCTCGGCGATACCAGCCGGATCCAGGGCCGCAGGCCACCTTCCCGATGCTCAGCGCGATCGCGTCGCCCTGCGACGCGGTGAAGGTCCACGGATCGATGTCGCCGACCGCGATGGCCCGGTGTGGGTCGTTCCATTGCCCATCGGCCCACCCATCACTGGCCGAGATCACGATGCTCCCGGCGCCTTGACGAGGCTGAGCACGTAGGTCCCGGTCCCTGCATAGCTGGTGCTGCTGGCGGACCCGTCCCACGAGCCCACGATCACGGTATAGGTCCCCGTCTCCGGGGCCGTCACCGCGCCGAAGTTCCGATCCACGATCTGCGCCGCCGCAAGCCCGTAGCCCTGCCCGACCGTCACCCCGCTCGGCGATACCAGTCGGATCCAGGGCCACAGCGTCGCAGTCGGCACCACCTTCCCGATGCTCAACGCGATCGCGTCGCCCTGCGTCGCGGTGAAGGTCCACGGATCGATGTCGCCGACCCCGATGGCCCCGGGGTGGGTCGTTCCATTGCCCATCGGCCCACCTTCATCACCGGCCGAGATCACGATGCTCCCCGGCGCCTTGACGAGGCTGAGCACGTAGGTCCCGGTCCCTGCATAGCTGGTGCTGCTGGCGGACCCGTCCCACGAGCCCACGATCACGGTATAGGTCCCGGTCTCCGGGGCCGTCACCGCGCCGAAGTTGCGATCCACGATCTGCGCCGCCGCAAGCCCAAACCCCTGCCCGACCGTCACCCCGCTCGGCGATACCAGCCGGATCCAGGGCCACAGCGTCGCACTCGGTACCACCTTCCCGATGCTCAGCGCGATCGCGTCGCCCTGCGTCGCGGTGAAGGTCCACGGATCGATGTCGCCGACCCCGATGGCCCCGGTGTGGGTCGTTCCATTGCCCATCGGCCCACCTTCATCACTGGCCGAGATCACGATGCTCCCCGGCGCCTTGACGAGGCTGAGCACGTAGGTCCCGGTCCCTGCATAGCTGGTGCTGCTGGCGGACCCGTCCCACGAGCCCACGATCACGGTATAGGTCCCGGTCTCCGGGGCCGTCACCGCGCCGAAGTTGCGATCCACGATCTGCGCCGCCGCAAGCCCAAACCCCTGCCCGACCGTCACCCCGCTCGGCGATACCAGTCGGATCCAGGGCCACAGCGTCGCAGTCGGCACCACCTTCCCGATGCTCAACGCGATCGCGTCGCCCTGCGTCGCGGTGAAGGTCCACGGATCGATGTCGCCGACCCCGATGGCCCCGGTGTGGGTCGTTCCATTGCCCATCGGCCCACCTTCATCACCGGCCGAGATCACGATGCTCCCCGGCGCCTTGACGAGGCTGAGCACGTAGGTCCCGGTCCCTGCATAGCTGGTGCTGCTGGCGGACCCGTCCCACGAGCCCACGATCACGGTATAGGTCCCGGTCTCCGGGGCCGTCACCGCGCCGAAGTTGCGATCCACGATCTGCGCCGCCGCAAGCCCAAACCCCTGCCCGACCGTCACCCCGCTCGGCGATACCAGCCGGATCCAGGGCCACAGCGTCGCACTCGGTACCACCTTCCCGATGCTCAGCGCGATTGCGTCGCCCTGCGTTGCACTGAATCTCAGGTTGTCGAGTTCACCGGGAATCGAAATCGCACCGCTGAGACCTACCGTTGACAAGGGTTCCTGCGGCGCTGCTACCATCCGCAATCGTCACCGTCGCCGCGCTCGGTGTACCAACCGAATAGCTACCTGCGCCTATCGTTAGGATCACCGTCTCGTTGCCCTCGACCAGAGGGTCTGCGAGCGGGTTGATCTGGATGGCGGTCGAGGACTGGCCCGCGGCTATCGTGACGGAGGAGTTGAGGGCGGCGTAGTCCACACCGACCGTAGCGGTACCCGTCAACGTGAAGCCCACGGGCAACGCCGCGGCCGTCGATCCCGTCCTGCTCACCGTGAAGGTCCCACCGTCCGGTCCGGTCTCCGACGCCGCTGCATCGGTCGCGACGACGGTCACGACCGACGCTTGAGGCGCGGCGGTGACCTGAACGGCAACGCTCGCCGTCGCCTCGCCGGACATGGCGTCAATGCGCGCGGCTCCCGGCGACACCCCGATGACCTGAACACTCGGCGACGTCACGACGCGCGCAATGGAGCTGTTGCTGGATATCCAGGTGAACGCCGCCCCGGTGACCGGCTTGCCCGTCGGCGTGAAGTGCGTCGCGCTCAGAGCGGCGCTTCCTCCAACGGAGAGGGAGACGCTGCCTGGGGAGGCTGTCGCGACGTCGGTACACCCCGTCTCGAGCTGTTGTCCGACGTCTTGGATGTGTTGCCCGATCCACGAACGGGTGGCGCTGGCCCCGAGGTAGCTGCCGGCTCCGTGGATCCAGATACCGGTGAAGAAGTTGACGGGGAACGCTGTCGGGAAGAGATCGGCTCTGCGCGTGATGCTGGACGTCAGCGTCGGGAACCGATTCTTGCCTGGGTAGGATAGGAGTACGTCCTGCGAGCGGACGCCGGCCGCGGCCATGCCGTCCACGCGGAATCCCGCCGGGAAGCCCTCGCTCAGCGGCGCCGCGAACGAGACTACGCCGACACACCGAGCCACCGCCGACGCAAACGCCGGTGGCGTGGCGATCAGCAGCTGCGCGAGCGCCTCCTGCGTCATCAAGTTGCCCTGCGAGTGCGCCGCGATGATCACGGACTGCCCGGCATCAACGCGCGTCGCGATCGCCTCTTTGAGCTCCGTTACGAACGGGTGCGTGCCCGACGTCCCGGCCAGAATGAACTCGATTTGCGCCTGCGCCTCGGCCAGGTCTCGGAGGATCGCGCCGCATGGCAGCAGCACTGCGAACGCATTGGTCCAGCTGAAGCCTTGGATCTTCTCCCACATACAGCTCCACCACGTGGTTCCCGTTTCTTGGCGCCAGCTGGGGTTGTAGCGCATGGACGTGGTGTAGCCATACGCAGCCGCGATCGAGCGAATGTGCGCGGTCGTGGCCGCGGCATCGCCCGGATCGTTGAGGATCCCGTTCACGTAGAACACGTGGGGCACGTGGCCCGCAGCGCGCGCGGCATTCGGAGCGGTCGGCCGCACGATGCTCGCGACACCGGCCGGCCGTGCGCCCAGTCGTCGGTAGAACGCGTTCAGCTCTTCCGGAGCCGCATCTCGGAACGCCTCGCGCCGCACAATCTCGAGCTCGAGAACCTTCGCGGTGTCGCCGCCCCCCACGAAGGCGCCGTAGCTGGCCTCCAGCTGGGTGAGGGCCACGACCGGATCCGCGGCCGAGAGCAGGGCGCGTGTTGGCGCGACCAGTGCGCTGGCCGCCGTGGAGAGGTCCGCTACGGGGTCCGCCGATGCCACAAGAAGCGTCGGTCCAGTGATCGTGAACGCGCCACTGGCCGTGAGCCGCGAGGTGTCGCGAAACACGCGCGGGGCCTGATATCCTGGCTTTGCCTGGTAGGCGTACGTGAGAGTTAATCCCGAATCGACGGACTGTGATCCCGGACTCGGGCTTCCCTGCACTCCCGAGTCCGTGGCTACCGTCAACACGTAGGTCGGCGGCGCGCGAACAGTGATCGCGGCCGTGGCGACGAGCGTGCCCGCTCTTGCCGAGACCGTGGTCAAGCCAGCGGACACTCCCGTGACTTCACCAGACACACTTACAGCCGCTACGGTCGCGTCGCCGGACGACCATGTTACGGTCGGCGCTGCGATCACGTTACCGGATGCGTTGCGCGCCTCCACGCCGAGCTGTCCTTTCGCGCTTCTGTACAGGCTTAGGCTCGACGGCAACACCGAAAGGCTGGCGATCGCGTTGCTGGGCGGCGGCGGCGTGGGGACACTGCCGTCGCTTCCGACCGAACAAGCCCAAGCCGACATCAGCACGATACAGACGGCTACCCGCGTAGTTAGGCTTGTCACGTCACTCCTGACTTTACGCGACACCGTGTCGCCTCAGCTTGCGACCTTTGCCCGCCGAGACGTTGCATTTGCGAGACCTCGCCTCGCCCCGAGGAAGATTCGGTCCTCAAGTACCTCAACCACGACCGGGGTATGGAGGAGCGCCGCCAAAAGCCCCTTGTGGGGTGCGGTTCTCCGCCTCCTGGAGGAATCACCATAGCATGACCTCGAACGGCCGCGGGCTCCGATTGTGCAACGAGGCCGTAAGTGTAGTACCCCGTGTAGTTCTGTCTCTTCGTTTCGGTGCCTTCTGCGTCCACGTTCTTCTCGACGTCGTAGACGAGTCGCGCGATCGTTCCAGTGCTTGCAATGATTGCCGGACGGGCGACGGGGCGCCTCTCAACAAAAACACCTCGAGCTATCGCACGCGCACCGAGCAGGCCCCCGATACCGACGCACGACGAGCCGTGCTCTACTGGACCCTCCAACCGTCGTCAAAGGGCGACATCGTCGTCGTCATACTAGCTGACTGGTCCGCGCACTCAGACGATGCGAAGGGCGTCCGATTGACCGTGTCAAGAATGTAGTGCACGTGTGCTACCCTCTGATCCTGAAGCATCTGTATCCCCGTGACTTCTCCTCGACAATCTCGCAGGACTTGAATGACCATTCGGCGTCAGTTTCACTAGCAAGATGTTGCCGACCTTCGTCGGTCGGTTCGACGACGGCCCACCGGTAGACGATTCCATTCCGGTCCTCGGTGTCGTGCCTGAGGGCGATCACTCCTGTCGACTGGAGGGCCTCAAGCATCGCCTGGTTCGAACTGAAGTCCGCCGTGTCGTCCTAGCCTATCAGAGATGTGCGACCCGTCGCGCTACTTTGGCCCTCGTACGACCGCTTAGAGCGCCGAGGCACCTCACTGGTTGCTGGTCGCTGTACAATGAGCAGATCCTTGGCATCGCCGCGAGAAAGGTCGGTGCTGCAGGCCGATGTTGTGGCTACACCGAGCCACAAGACACGCAAAGCTCTCCGCAAGAATCACATTCCCGCATCCTTAGTTGACTTTGGGACAGCAACTTCGGTCGCGCGGCGCGTTCGCTTCAGGTATGCTGGAATCGAACGCCCCTGCTTGAGTCACATTGAGGAGGGCCGGAAGGGGCACGCGCAATCCCTGAGACGTCGCGAACGTCAAGAACAGGGCCGGTTGCCGCCTAACGCCGGCAGCTGTGCTGTTCCCTTTTCACTCGAAGGCCGGCAGCGACCGCTTCTAGCGCGACGGAGCTAATTGAAGGCCTGGCGCCGCAGCAGTAAGAGCAGCGAGCGACCAATGTTGTTCGCAATTCCGTGGCGCCGACACGAGCGCCGCTACTGCAACTGAGGAATTCGGTACCCGCCTTTGTTCCTAATTGAGAACCTTGCGGATTGCGTCCTCAACCTGCTTCCGAATCTTCTCGGGGGACTCGCCTCCAGCCACCCCCTGCATTGGAAATGCAGTAACCTTGACGCCTCCTGCATCGACCTCGATCGTGATGTTGTGGCCGTAACCTGGCTTCGCGAACATGCCTGTCATCGGGCGGAAGGCTGTAATCAAACCCGCGGCCTCATTCGTCGACTTGACCTCGTACCCAAGGGACGCAACCGCACGCTGTGCAGCACCAAAGAGATCAGCGCGGCTCTTTGATGGGGCTGCAATCGTGACCACGCTCGGTGGAGCGGATGCGCAGCTGGCCGCGATCGCGACGTAGAACGCCGCGGCAATGGCACGAACAGTGTTCATCGTCTTGGTACCGGTAGAGATGGATCTCACTGAGTACGCGGTCGAAGGATACGGTGCTGCGAAGCGATAGTCATGTCAATAGGCGAATTCCGAGGAGGGTCAAACGAGGAGCTGTCGCCACCTAACTGACTGTAGGAGAAGTGCCCATGTCCCTTGCCGCTCGTGCTTCCTCTGCACACCGGGCTTGATCGAAATCAGCGACGGCGCGATGATGTCGCAGTGATATGGAGTGGTCTCGGTCTTCTGAACAGGGTGGTTGAGTGGACCGCGGGCTCCCCCGGCGACGTGTTCGCCACAACCGAGGAGTCCCCGATGTCGAAACGCCCCCCGTCATAGTCGCGCCCCGTCCTTCAAGGCGAAAGTCGCGCTGGCCGCGGTGCGAAATGGAGGTACGCTCGCCGAGTTGGCCAAACGATTCGATGTCCATCCCGGCCAGATCACGGCGTGAGAGGACCAGCTCCTCTCGGGCGCCGCCGGCGTCTTCGGCGGGGGCCCGGTCGAGCCGCCCTTCGACGTGAAGACGCTCCACGCCAAGATCGGCGAGCTCGCGCTCGAGAACGATTTCTTGGAATACGCGCTCGGCAAGGCCGGCCTGCTGAGCGCCAAGCGATGATCGACCCGACCCACCCGCTCTCCGTGACGCGGCAATCTGCGGCGTTGGGGATCAGTCGCGGGACGGTGTACCACAACACGCCACCGCTCATGTCGCCCGGCGATCTGGCGCTGATGCGGCGGATCGATGCGTTGCGCTGGACTTCCCGTTTGACGGGGCGCGCATGCTGCGCCGCCTCCTGCTGGGCGACTTCCCCAGGAGTCGGCCGGCGCCGCATCGGCACGTTGATGCTCCACATGGGGATTGCCGCGGTCTTCCCGTAGCCGGGTACCAGCCGCCGGCACCGCGCGCATCCGATCTTCCCCTACTTCCTACGGCATCGCACGATTACCCAGCCGAACGAGGTCTAGGCGATGGACATCACCGATATCCCGATGGCGCGCGGCTTCGTGTATCTCGCGGCGGTCCTCGACTGGGCGAGTCGACGCGTGCTGAGCTGACGCGTCTCGATCACGCTCGACAGCGCCTCTTGCGTCGCCGCCGTTGAAGAGGCGCTGGCGCGCCACGGCCGCCCCGCCATCTTCAACACCGATCAGCGCGCGCAGTTCACGAGCGCCGCCTTCACCGGACTGCTCCACGAGCACGGCATCCAGATCAGCATGGGCGGCTAGTGTTGCTGGCGGGACAACATCTTGGTCGAGCGCCTGTGGCGCTCGCTCAAGTACGAAGAGGTCTACCTCCATGCCTACGCCTCCGTGTCAGAGGCGTCCGCGGGCATGAGCCGGTACTTCACCCTCTACAACAGTCGACGGCCCCACTCGAGCCTCACCGACCGCACCCCCGACGACGCCTACTTCTGCCCGCATCCCTTACAGGCGGCCGCCTATTCCTCACCCGCGCTCCACGTATCGCACCGCGTTAGGCTGTACAGAAGAACGGAGCCACTTCAGTACGAAGAGGTGTACCTCCCTGCCTACGCCTCCGTGTCCACGGCGACCGCGGCCATAGCGCGGTACCTCACCCTCTACAACAGCCGACGTCCACGCTCCACCTTAAACGACCGCGCCCCGTCGACGTCGATTCCTG
>JADKAQ010000036.1 GCA_016719105.1 Gemmatimonadota bacterium
CGCTCGCCCAGCGTCCAGCGCGTCGTGAACTGCTGGTCGAGGCAGCTGCACCAGGTGCGCATCGAGCGCTCGGCCCCCCGTTCCGCCTCGTGCTGTTCGCACCTCCCCGCCACCGACGGAGGCCAGTCGCCGAGCGCCGGGAGCGCGGCGCGCGCACGCTCGGCCTGCAGGCTCGGCAGGCGCAACGCGAGGCGACGCATGTTCTCCATGTGCTGCGTCACCTGCGGCGACTGGCACCCTCCCGCGAAGAGCAGGGCCATGTCCTCGCGCATCGCCACGGCGAAGCGGGGGAGGATCGCCATCTCGGTCAGCGCCGCGCCGGGGTTGGTGAGCATGCGCCCGAGCATGTCGAGCAGGCCGTCGACCGAGTTCGACGCGAGTCCGCCAGGTGCCATGGGGAGCGCCTGCGGCATGTTCTTGTCCCACCAGACGTAGGGGTCGGCGAAGGCGCGCGGGATGAAGGTGGTGTCGCCTCCCTCCGGTTCCCACGAGTTGCCGAACTCGTCGCGCCGGATCGTCTTCGACACCTGGTACGGCGAGTCCGGCGGGATCAGGCGGCGGCAGCGGTTGGAATAGGCGCGGATGGTGCGCGCGTACAGGTTGCCGAACTCCCAGTGCGCGGCCGCATTCGGCCAGTCGCCGTCGAAGATGGCGCGGAACTCGGGGCCTAACGCGTAGCGGCTCCAGCTCTCCGGCGGCAGGTAGTGCAGTCCGGCGGCGATGAGGAGCCGGCGGCGCTCTCCCTCGCGCGCGCGGGCGCGGGCACGCCGCCCTTCCAGCTCCGCCGCCTCGCGCGCGTACATCGCCGCCCGGTTCTCGGCGTACACGCGCTGCTGGGCGGCAATCCCCTGTTGGACCTTCTGGATCGCGGCAAGGGTGTTGAGGTCGGTCGCGCTCGTCCCGCGCTCCGTGCCGGCGTTCCACTGGAAGGGGCCGCCAGCCACCGCGCGCCGGCCGTCCCAGAACTCCTCGGCCGCCGGGACCTCCACCTCCTGCCCGGTGAGGAAATGGCGCGCGCCGTTCCAGGGGAAGCGCGAATCGGGCTGGCGCTCCAGCGTCACCCCCTGGCGTAGTGATAGATCGTGACGCTGCGGTAGCGTTCGCCGCGGTCGCGCAGGAGCGGGACGATGTGTGCGCGGAAGCGTTCGTGCTCGCGGGGGCCGTAGCGGGCGATGTCGAATCCCATCGGTCCCTTCTCGCGCGTGAAGTCGAGCAGCGGTTCGTCAGGCGCGATCGGGCGCACGATGGCGAAGTACTCGTTGAAGCCGCGTTCGCCCAGCCGATAGATGGCGAGGTCGCCCTCCACCTTCGCGAGTGTGGACCCTGGCCATCCGCGCTCCTGCAGCGTCGCGGGAGCGCCGCCGGGGGCCGCCGCGACCGTCGCCGAGGCGACGGGGCTGGCGTACAGCGGATGCTGCGGCATCACCGGGACCGCGACCAGGTAGCGGGTCCCCGCCTGCGGGCGCACCGGATAGACGCCCTGCGGCAGCGCCTCGCGCACCACCTGGGTCGCCGAGCGCACGACCTGCGTTCCGTAGTTGGCGCGGCGCATCTGCATCTGGATGGCCGGGTGGGAAACGGCGGCGAAGGCGGCATCTTCCACGTAGAGCACGCCGTCCCGGGCCGCCAGCCGCACACTGAGCAGGACGCAGCTGTTGCCCGGGATGTCGGTGGGGAGCTGGATGGGAGTGGCGGGGGCGCGAGCGAGCGGGGCCATGCCGTCGTAGAGCATGGGGGTGCGCATGGGGGCTTCGCGCTGGAGCGCCTGCAGGATGAGGGGGGCCTGACAAGGGTGTCCGGGAGCAGGCTGCGCCGAGGCGGCGAGCGGAAGCAGGGTGGCGAGCGCGAGCGGCCAGCGCGAGAGACGGGGGCGGATTGTCAGCTGCATCGCGGGGCCTCGGTGGGGGCCGGTCGATCGGGCTTCGCTCGTTAGCGCGGAGGCGGGAAAAGTGGCGCCTTCCGTCGTGGGGCGCGAGAGGAGGAGAGTCGTCGGCCACGCCGCCCACACGTCGGCCCCATGCCGGCGACCGACAACTCGGCAGCGGTCGGTGCTCCCACCGATCTGCTACCTCAGCGCCCCCTCGAACACCCGCTGCACCTCGATCACCAGCGCCTCCTCCGCCCCCTCCGGCCGCCACACGAGCGTCTCCATGACGATCTCGGGACGGTCCTCTCCGCGCCGCCATCGCTCGATGCACCACGCGTCAGCATCGACGATCCAGTACTCGTCGACCTGTTCGTCCATGTAGATGCGCCGCTTGACCCCACGGTCACGGCGCGCGGTGGACGGCGACAGCACCTCGATCGCCAGCAACAGTCGCTTCGCGTCGGCGAACGAACGCGGACGCGGTGCATCCGGCGTGCGCGGCACGACGAAGACGTCGGGTTCGAGCAGTCGGCGCGGCGAGAACTCGACGTCGGCTGGGGCCACGATCGCTTCGCCGATTCCATGTGCGCGAAGGAAGGACGTCAGCACATCGCGACAGCGCGAGCGCCAGGCGCTGATGATCCCACGACGGCGCTGGTGTCATCGCCAGCTCGCCGTCGAGCACTTCGTATCGGTTGCCGTCGTCCGGCAACGCCGCGACCAGCGCGGCCGTCCACTCGGTGGCCATGCGTTGAGGGTACGCCATCCCTGCTCTCCCCCGCAAGAGTGCATGACCGGTGCCTAACGCTCGGCGAGGGCGGAGCGTCATCAATTCCTTGCGGACTGGGGCGTGGCGCTGCGTCCGGCGTTGCGGGCTACGATCGCCGTGGCTTGCCATCGGGTCCCGCTTCCGAGGCTCAGAACGGGTCCGCGGAGCCTGGTACGCGGCCGGCGCCCCTAGGATACCAGAAGGCCCCGACAATTACGCGCCCGAGTGATCCCCCCGCGTCCGTTCTTGCGCGTGTTCAGTATGGGGCTCCGGCGACTTTCGCCGCCCAGCGCCGTCGTACACATCGAGGAGGCGGTATGAATCGCATCGCTATGGCACTCGGCCTGATTGCCAGCGCCGTCACGCTCAATGCCTGCAGCGGCGGGGGTGACGGAGGGGGGGGTGGGACGACGCCCCCACCGCCGGTGACGGTCGCGAGCGTCAGCGTCTCGCCATCCGACCAGACGCTGGCGCCGCAACAGACGGCGCAGCTGACCGCCACGGTCAAGGACGCGCAGGGGAATACGCTCAGCGGGCGCACCGTCGACTGGTCGTCTTCGCAGACGGGGACGGCCTCGGTCAGCAGCAGCGGCCTTGTGACCGCGGTGGCCGCGGGGACTGCGACCATCACCGCGACGAGCGAGGGGAAGAGCGGCACCGCGCAGGTGACCGTGACCGCGCCGGTCGCGACGGTCAACGTCTCGGCGCCTTCCACCACGCTCGTGCCGACGCAGACGTTGCAGCTCAGCGTCGTACTGAAGGACCAGGGAGGGGCGACGCTCACCGGACGCCCGGTGACCTACACCTCCTCGGCGGCGCAGGCGGTGACCGTCAACTCATCTGGGCTGGTCACGGCGGTCGCGGTCGGCACCGCGACGATCACCGCGACGAGCGAAGGAAAGAACGGGACGATCGCCCTGACGGTCGCCCCCGGCGTTCTCGTCGGGACGGCGGGCGGCACGGTGACCGCCGCGGATAGTTCCGTGGTGGTGACCATCCCGCCTAACGCGCTTGGCACCGACACGCCCATCTCCATCACCCCCGTCTCCGGCACGCTCGCCGCACCGGCCGCGGCCGATCTCGCCGGCACGGCCTACCAGATCGGCCCCTCGGGGCTCACGTTCAGCCAGCCGGTCACGATCAAGCTCAAGTACGCCCTGTCGACCCTCCCGCTGTGGGCCATGTCCGGCGACCTCACGGTCATGGTGAACAATGGCACCGGGTGGACGCCGTTGGGCGGCGTGGTGGTGGACCCGGTCGCGCGTACGGTGTCGGGGACGACGACGTCGCTCGGTTCGCTCAGCTCGTCGTTGGTCACGACGAGTGGTGGCACGACGGCGAACGGTCGCCACGCCGGTTCCATGGCGCGGGCGGGCGTCGGTGCCGGTGTCGCCCCCCAACTGCTGGCAGCGGGCTCCCCGGCCGTGACGACCATTGCGGTCAACTGGGCCTCGGTGAACCTGACGCCGGCGTCGGACAGCGTGAACAACCAGAAGCGCAGCGTGCAGCTGCACGCGGGCCTCGTGCCGACCGGTGTGTCCACGACCGTCCCCGCCCCGCCGGGGATCACGAAGCCGACGGCGTTGTGGCGCTACCGCTGGCGCACCACCGGACAGAACGGGACGCTCGGTGGAGGGTCGAACGACACCGGGTGGAACGACAGCCCCGACGAGCAGTACATCTGCACGAATGCCAATCTCGACGTCGTGCAGGGGAAGATGGACGACGTCATCCTCGACATCCTGCTCAATCCCGGCACTGAAAACGACCCGGCGAACCAGAAGATCGTTCGGAAGCAGATGTCGGTCTACGCAGGGCTCAAGAAGACGTTCGAGATCTCCCCGGACCTCGCGACCATCGGCCCCGGGGTCACCCAGCAGATGCATTTCATCATCCGGGACCAGGCGGGCAGCATCCTCCCGCCGGGTTCGAACACCCTCTTCACCTGGCAAAACAGCGACATTGCCGGGACGCTCCAGCAGAGCCAGACCGAATTTGCCGGATACCAGGCGAAGAACACCTTCACCAGCCCGCCGCCGCGCGTGGACCGCATCGACGCCAAGGTCCAGGGGAAGACCACGGTCACCGAACGCCAGTCGCACTGGGACTTCAGCAAGGTGATCCCCACGCTGGTGATCGACAACATCGTCACGGTGACGTACAACCTCCTCGGGAACGCGCACACCTTCATGACCGTGCACGTGAACTACACGGTCACGCTCTCGCCGGCCAATCCCACCGTGGCCGTCGACGGGCAGCCGCAATCGTTGCAGGCGGTGCTGACGCCGGCGTACAACGGTCCCGGGTTGGCGTATGTGTGGAGCTCGCCGGGGACGCACGGTACGCTGAGCGAGACCAACGGCAATCACTCGGCGAGCAAGACGGCCACGTTCACGCCCAAGACGCTCGACCAGGGGGGGACCGACCAGGTCTCGGTGAAGGTCGTGTCGTGGGTGGCCAACACGGAGCTGGAAACGTTAGGCACGGGGACGGCGAACGTGATCGTCGACCCGTTCCGCACCGCACGATTCAGCGCCAGGCAGATCTCGGTCAACGGCGGGGCGAGCACCTTCACGACCGCCACGCTGGAGATCCCGAAGGTCGCCGGGGCGGTGACCTACCAGGTGCAAGGGACCGTGCTGGGAGCGCCGTATACACGGACATTCACTGGCGCGACGTCGAGCAACACGCAGTCGCTCAACCAGGTGCTGGACGGGGGGAGCGTGTGGTACATCAACCTCGACGGCGGCTACAACACCATCAAGTCGGCGGCCGACGCGCGGTACCAGTTGTACCTGACGAACTACGCGAGTTCGACGGCGAAGTACAAGGCGTTGCCGTAGGGGGTGGCGCCTCCCCTGCTCCAGGGCGGCGTCCTCCGAGGGACCTGCATGGTTTGAGGGATGAGTAGTGTGCGATGAGCCGAGGGCCGGGCGCCTCCACTGTGGGGGCCCCGGCCCGACTCGATAACGTCAACACGGCGAACCTGAACGCCTTCGGGCGACTCACGCAGGGGAAGAAGCTCCTCCGGTCCGTGCGACCGACCCACGCTGCCCGACACACCCTACATCGATACAACCACCGCCCTAGGGGGTGACCTTCCGAAACCTGATGTCGCGTGCCCGCCCGTTGCCGGCGTCAAAGCCGGTCACCGTGCCTTGCGCATCGCGGCGAAAGACGACCTGGCTCACCGGCAATGTGGCAGAGAAGGAATCCCCGGTGGTGTGCGTCAGCGTGACCGGCCCGAAACGACGGTGCCGGATGACGAGTTGTCCGCCCTCGACGCTCAGGTCGTAGAACGTCTCCAGCTCCTCGCTGAAATAGCGACCCGCGAAGGTGGCGAGATCAACTGCCGCTTGCTCTGCGACTCGCCGTCCGGGGTGCTGCCCGTCCTGCTGAAAGGTGATCCCCTCCACTGCGCCGTCGGGGGCCGCGTTGAACGTGATCCGCGCCGGTGCGCCGACCACCTCAAACGCCGTCATGGAGGTGGGGCGCAGCGGGAGCGCCGGCTGTCCCGGGAGCTGGAGCCGCAGCTGATTCCCCTGCTGTTCCACCGTCAGGAGCAGGCCGCCGAGTGTCGTCATCTCGTACTTGCCGGCATAGCGCCGGAGCGTTGCTGCAGGCACGTCAACGCCCGAGGCCGCAGTCGCGCTCGCGGTCGCGCGCGGGGGCATCGTCATGTGCTGGGCGAAGAAGGCGTCGGCCACGACGCCGGCAATGCCGCCGGGGACGCCCTGGTAGTTGCTGAACACGACGTACCCGGCGTCAAGGTCGGGGTAGTACACGAACGTGGAGCTGTGCGCGATGTCATTGCCGCCGTGCTGCCACCGGCGCAGCCCGCGGTTTGTGTCGAGAAAGAGACCATAGCCGTAGTTCGACGGCTTTCCATCGTTGAGCACGAACGACGTCGACAGCTCCTTGATCACGGCCGGCCCGCCCAGCTCTCCGGTCTTGAAGTTGTGCATCCACTTGGCGACGTCGCCCGGCGTGGTATAGATGCCGCCGGCCCCCGCCGACCCATGGAGATCGCGCACTTCACGGAAGCCACCCTCGCCGGGGATGTACCCGGCCGAGCGGCCGTGGATGATCTGGCCAGGATTGGCGCGCACCCACGTCTTCGTCATCCCCAGCGGGAGGAAGACCTCGTTGCGCATCCACTCCGCGAACGGAACGCCGGTGACGCGCTCCGCCACGATGGTCGCCAGGGCGAACGCCGAGTTGTTGTAGTTGAACTCCGCCCCCGGCTCATTCTGCAGCGCCGGTTGGCGGTTGATGACCTTGATGACCTCGTCCGACGCGATGTAGTCCCCCTCCAGCACCTGACGTCCCTCGATGATCAGCGTGTTGATGAACTCGCGGTAGCCGGTGGTGTGCGTCAACAGGTGGCGCACGGTGATCGTCTTGCCGAAGTCCTTGAGTTCAGGGATGTGCTTTCGCACGTCGTCGCTCAGGGAGAGCTTGCCCCGCGAGGCCAGCAGGGCGAGGGCGAAGCCGGTGAACTGTTTCGACGAAGAACCAATGTTGGTCGGCGTCTCGGCGGTGAACGGCATCTCGTACGTCAGGTCAGCGGCGCCATAGCCCTTCACGAACGCCAGCTTGCCCTCCTTGATCACGCCCACGACCGCGCCGGGCGTGTCCTTGTACAGCTGGGCGGCGGCCTGGTCCACCTTGCCTTCCGGAGTCGTCGCGACCGGTTCGGACCGCGTGAGCTGCACGCGCACGGCGCCCCCTTTGCCCGCCGTCGCCGGCGTCACCTCGACCACGTACCGGCCCACCGTGTCGGTGGCGAACGCAAACGACTCCGGCCCCCCTCGCCCGACGCGCGCCGAGCGCTGCACGCGTTTGCCCGTGGGGCCCGTGATCGTCACCGTGGCGTCCACCCCATCCTGATCCACTCGGCCGGCCACGAAGTGGCGATTCGGAAGATTCAGCTCGTATCGGAGCATCCCATCCGCCGGCAGCGTCGCGCGTATCGGCGTGCGGAGCTGTAGCTGCGGCGCTTGTTGCGCGTGGACGCCGCTGCCGCAGAAGAGAAGGAGCGCGACACCGCGCGTTATACAGGCTTGCATGGCAGATCCTGAGGATGGCGGAACTGCCTCCCTATGGAGGCGGACGTCGGTGCGGCCTGTCGAGAACTTGGTATACAAAACGGCGCCGCGCAACGAGAGCCGCGCCAGGTGAGCATCGCCACGTGACTTCCGTGCGCCGACCGACGCGGGCCCATTGACGCGTTCGCACGCTTTGCAGGCGACACCTCGCACCTAACGAGCGCCCCTTCCCCGCTCCCATCGCGCGGGGCGCACGTGCCCCCGGACGGCGCGCGCGATGGCTCCATCGAACGAGCGGACGGTCGCATGCATCGCCGGCCTGCGGCCGAATGTGAAACACCGGCGTGTTCCCCCCGTACCGTGATGTAGTGAACACACACGGTACACCGCGTCGGCTCCTCCTGCCGCCGTGCTCGCATACGCCGCCTCTACCGAGCCGCCCCCTCATGTCCTACCACGCTTCCCGCCTCGCCACCCGCTCGCTCGTCTTCGCGAGCAGCCTCCTGCTGCTCGCTCCCCCGTCCATCGCCCAGCGTCCGGGAACGCCACCTTCCGACACCTCGTGGATCGTGCCGCGCGTACCGCTCGCCCTGGCCCGGAAGAGCCTGCCCACGCGGGACGCACAGGCCGCGGTGCTGCTCATGGACACCACGCTCGTGCTGCAGTTCACCGACCGCGGATTGTCACGGATGAAAGCGAGCGTTCGCGACTCCGCGCCACAGGACGTCGGCCAGCGCCTGCTCGCCCGGATGGTCGGCTCCGCGCTCGGCGAGCTGTTCGATCACGGAATCGCGTACAACCTGCGCGCGTTGCGGGGCGCCCGCGTCGAAGGCAACCGCCTGGTGCTCGAGGACCTCGCCGGCAAGCGCGTGTTTGACCATGTCGAGATCAACGGCCGCGACGTCATGGATGACTTCTCGCCGGCCGACGCCTCGCGCTTCGCCGCCGCGGTGAACCGCGCGCTGCACCGCTGATACGCGCACTCCAGCACGCGGACTCGCGCATCACTCCCCCCACCGCTTGGGCATCTCAATCGGCGCCTGCCGCTCGACTGGCTTTTCCGCTCGTTTCCAGGAGAAGTAGAACGGCTCGAAGTCCTTCGGCCTGAAGAACCACATCTTGAGCTTCAGGTTCCAGTACACCCGGAAATGGTACGAGCGCATGAAGAACAGTTGCCAGAACACGACGCACAGCACGATCGGCATCCAATTCTGTGGCCACTGAACCGTCGCTTCCCACCCTAACGACGGGAGTTCACGCGCCGTGCGCCACGCGTTGGTCGCCCCTCCGTTCACGAGCAGTGCCAGCAGGATCATGCGCACCACGTGCCGAGCCAGATAGTAGGTGCGATTGAGGCCCCAGAACTGCTCCTTGCGCACGACGGTCCAGCACACGGCAATCGTGGCCACCAGGATCAGCGCCACGCGCACCCCGGGAAGCCCGCCGAGTCCGATCAGGAGCGAGATCTTTTCGATCGCGAGCGCCGTCAGCACCGTCGCCGCGCCGCCGACCGGATAGAAGATCAGCACGAAGGGCCAGAGCACGAACGGGGCAACGAGCCACTCGATGCTGCCGCTGCTCCTGCTGTTGGCGGCCGCCTGGCCAGCCATGAAGCCCGCCGTTCCCTCGGCGGTGGCTGGGGCGCCGATGATGTTGCCCCTGGACCCGGCGTCGTAGCCGGAGTTGTAGTCGCTGCTCATGTCGTTCCGCTCCGGGTCCCGAGTTCTTCCGCGAGCCCGATCAGCAGCCCTTCGGGACCACGGATGTAACAGAGTCGATAGACGTTCTCGTAGTTCACCACTTCACCCACCAGCTGCGCCCCGTGCCTGCCGAGCCTGACGAGTAACTCATCGAGATCGGTGACGGTGAACATGATGCGCAGGTAGCCGAGCGAGTTGACGGGGGCGTTGCGATGATCGGCGACGACCGCTGGCGCCAGGAAGCGCGACAACTCGAGCCGGCTGTGGCCGTCGGGGGTGATCATCATCGCAATCTCGACGTGCTGGTTCCCCAGCCCCGTGACACGCCCGGCCCACTCGCCCTCGATGGTCGCGCGCCCCTGCAGGGTCAGGCCGAGTTCGGAAAAGAACGCAATGGCGGTATCGAGTGACTCCACCACGATGCCGACGTTGTCCATGCGTTTCAGTGTCATGCGGATGCCTCGGGGAGAAGAGGGCGTCAGTTTACACTACGCCCCGCCATGCCGACCCAATTGCTGAACTCCTGGAAACCCTTGCTGCTGGCGAGCGGCGCAGCGGTCACGTGCATGATCAGGTAATAGCCAAGCAGGCCGCGGGGGGGGGGGGGGGGGGAGGAGGGGGGGGGGGGGGGGGGGGGGGGCGGGGGCATCCCCCAACCAACCGCTACATCCGACCGCTCGCCGCCCGCGCTTCACGCCGCGCCTGGTCCAGCACGTACGCCTGGATCATCCGAACCTGCGCGGCGGCGAGAGCTTTTGCAAACGACGGCATGCCGAGCTGCCTTCGGGCGCCCCCCAGGACGATCGAATCGATCGTCGCGTGTGTCTCGGCGGTCAGGCGCAGGTCGGGGACGGCGCGCCGGTCAGGATAGCCATCCCTCTCGCGCCGCCCTGTTGGCCAGCAGCAGCAGGAGCACGGCGATCACCAGCACCGCTCCCTGCAGCGCGTAGGCCGACGCCGGGATGGCGACGGGACTCATGCCGAACAGCGCGATGTCCTGCCCGATGAGCCCGAGCAGCGACGCGAGCAACGGACCCTTCGCCCACCGCTTCTTCATGACCAGCCCCACGCAGCCGAGCGCACCGCCCCACACGGCGATCGCGTACAGCGCCACCGCCCAGATGGGTCGTGCAGCGTACAGCGCGCGCTGGTCGGGCGACATCGCGGCGATGGCCTCCGGCGTCAGCATCACGTCCATGAGATAGGCGGCGCAGCCCATCAGGTTCCAGAGCAAGGCGACAATGGCCACCGGCATGAACCACTTGGGACGCGTCATCTAGCCTCCGTCGAAGGTGGGAAGAAGTTCGTCGCGAACATGCCCGCCGCGGCGTCATATCGAAAGGGTCTACCTGACCAGTTCCGCCTTGGGAGGCTGCGTCGAATCGGTGGCATCGCGCCTCGGGTCGGCCTCACGATATGTTCGGCGCTCCCAGACACGGACACCCTTCTGTGCGCGCGCGCGTTGCGGCCCTCTGCGAAGTCCTCGGGGTCTACCTGGCGGGCCAGGTGGTGATGTTCCTGCTCGCCAAGGGCCTCGGCGTGTCGCTGGCGAATCCCCTGACCACCCTCACGGCGGACGCCGACGGCGCAACACTCGTCTCGGCGACGCACGCGCTCGTGCGGCTCCTCGGCTTTCAATACGCCCTACAGCTTCGTCGTCACGTCAATCACCAGCGCGCTGTTCCCCGCCAGCGACAACGCCACCCCGCCGCTCGTCCCAACCACCACGCTCGCCCCCGCGCATCCCGCCCCGACCTTCCCGCCGCCTAACACATCGCAATACGTCCCCGCCGCCAACCCTGTGCTGGTCGAGACGAGCACGTTTCCTCCCTCGCGGTTGATCGCGACCCACCCCTTGTCGCCGCGCGAGAAGGCGATCGCATTCCCCGCGTTGTCCCACCAGCGCGTCACCTCGGTCCCGGCGACGGTGCGCCGGAAGCGGATCATGTTGCGGATGTACGGGTCACGATGCTCGCACACCCAGTCGCCGAGGACGACCACCTCGAACGACGCGGCGCATCGCACCGGGAGCGTCCACCCGGCGGCGTCGGACGGCGGACCGGCGGAGTTGCCGGCGGGACAGGTGAAGGCGAAGCTCGAGAGCACGGTCGGGTAGCCGTACGGCTGCGCCAGCATCCAGACGTTGGCCAGGCGGAAGACCTGCGTGTTGCGGTAGCCGATGCCGCAGTCGTGCTGCGTGTCGTGGTTCTGGAGGAAGACCACCGCCTTGTCGGACGGCATCATCCCCCACGCGGCGGCAGAGAACTGGTTGCCGGCGCTCCCGTTGGGGTTGAGCTGCGACAGGCGCTCCCCGTTCACGTTGCGGAACTTGTTCCCCACGCCGACGAAGATGAACTCGGTGATGTCGGCGACGCCGCCCGACGCGTAGCCGGCGCCGAAGTAGTCGGTGGCCTTGACCGCCTCACCAGAGCCGCCGATCACCTCGAGGAAGAAATACGGCAGTGCGCGCCCCTCACTGGCTGCGGCGCTGTTGACCAGCGTGATGATCTGGTCGAGCTCCACCTGCTGCATGTGCTTGGCCGCGTCGATGCGGAAGCCGGCGACGCCGAGCCTGACGAGTGCGATGAGGTAGTCGGCGATCTTCTGTCGCACCGACGGCAGGCCTGTGTTGAGGTCCGGGAGCGAGAGTAGCTCGCAGTCCTGCACATTGGCCGCGTCCTGGTAGTTGTTGAGCGCACACGGCGTGTGGAAGTCGGACTGGGCGTAGAGCCCCGGGTAGCTGTACTTCGAGTAGGCGGTCCCCGCGCTCCCCACGCCGGGGCTGGGGAAGTTGGTCATGTGATTGATGACCGCGTCGACGTAGATGTCGACCCCTGCCCCCTTGCAGCGGCTCACCATCGCCACGAACTCGTCGCGCGTCCCCGAGCGGCTGCGGTCCAGCTTGTAGCTGACGGGTTGGTACCGCTCGCTCCAGTCGAAGCTGGGGGTGATGCTGTGCTCCTGCGGCGGCGAGACCTGCACCGCGCGATAGCCGGCCGGCCCCAGGACCGACTCGCACTCGGCGGCGATGTCGGTCCAGCGCCAGTCGAACAGGTGCACGAAGACATCGCCGGCGGCGGCGTGGCCGCTTGCGCGGTATTGCTGGGAGAGCGTGGGGCGCCCAGCGGGGGCGTCGGGGATCGTGGCGGTGGGCGTGTCCTTGCCGCAGGCGACCGTCGCCAGCAGCAACAGGGTCGCGACGAACGACGAGGCGATTGGCGCGTGACGCTGGACTGTCAAGATGAACCGGGGGCGAGGGGAACGGGCTCCCGCAAGCTACCCGCGCCCCCGGCGTCGCGCCCGTCCTAGTGCGGGATGGCGTTCCAGGCCGCTTCGGTCACGGCGTCGAGCTGGCGCTCCATCACGATCCGCCACTTCCCCTGGCGCTTGACCAGCAGCGCCTCGAGGCGCCGATAGCTCGGCTTGCTGACGCCGGCCTTGTCGATGACCGTGTACTTGAAGACCCCGGTCTCGAAGGCCGTCTCGGTGTCGTCCTGCCGTTTCGTGAACCGGAATTCCACCGTCGCGTGCGTCCCCTTGGCCTTGTTGGCGACCATGTCCTTTCCCCAGCCTGCCAGCGCCGAGGCGATCGAACGCGTGCCGTCGTTCGAGACCAGTACGGCATCCGGGTGGTAGGTGCGCCCCATGGCGGCGATGTCGTCGTTCACGACCGACGCCGCGATGGGGGTCCAGACGTCGGCGTTGATCGCGGCGCTGGTCGGGCTCTGTGCGACGGCGGCGAGGAAGACGGGAAGGCCGAGGCTCAGGAGGGCGGTGGCGGAGAGGTGCATGGTGTGTGGCCTCGGGTGTGATGAGGGGCCGATCGACGGCTGTGCGCGGCGCTCACGATCGCCTCGGGGCCGGTCGTTTGTCCAGATCGAAGGGTGAGGGGCGGGGATCGCAGCCAAGCGGAAGCGCGTCACGGAAGAACGTTCGCTGGATCTGCGGAACCCGCCGAGCACCGTTCGTGTCGGATCCAACGACTAAGGCCACGCCGTCGGCGAGGCCCCTTCGGCCGAGGACACCAGTCTGCAACCGCCCGCAGCGCCACGCGCGGCTCGTACTCCGAGATCGAACCCGTACCGGCGCCCGCCGGGCGCGGCCCAAGCCGACCGCGCCACCGCTCGGGAAAGCGGCGTCGGGGTCGCTACGCCTCCGAGGCCGGAGTCCCATCGCGTCGGGCTGCTGCGTGCGCACCGTGCGGCGGCGCTGGTGGCGGGGCGCCGCGCCGGGCGCGGCGCGGCCAGCGCGGCGCGTGCGCCCGGGGGGGGCGCGGCGGCCCGGGGGGGCGCTCGGTGCGTGCGCCAGGTGGCGCCGGGGCGCGGGGGGCGGCAGGCCGTGCGCCGCGTCGCGGCCGGCGGATGTGTGACTGCGAGGCATTGGGCGTGGGCGGCGGAACAGGGGGCGCGTCGTACTCGCTGTAACAGGCTCGTGGGCGGAATGCGGCGTCTGGTGAATGCTCCTCAGACTTGTTAGGTCACCGTGCGGACGCGATGTCCGGCGCACTGGCGGTTTAGGGCGCCGGGCCCCGCGGGTCACCGCCGCTGCAACCGGTTGTACTTCGCGAGGATCGCCTTCACCTGGTCGTGCGGGAGCGCCCACGCGCGGCGATAGTCCGCCCCCGTCATCGTCTCGGCCGCCAGCATCGCGTTGATGATCGCCTCTTCCGTCGCCTCCACGGTGGCCGTGAAGAGCGGATCCACCAGTCCGGAGCCCAGCCGCTGCATCGTGGGCGCCGGCAGCGTCGAGCGGCCGCTGTTCCCCCAGTCCACCCCGCGGTTCGCGGTCGAGAAGGCGATGAAGATGTCACCAGAACCGTTGCCGTTGATCGACCCCATGCGCCCCATGCCTAACGCGACGCGGCGCACCACGCGCTTGAGCTGGTCGGGCGACAGCGGGGCATCGGTGGCCACCACGATGATGATCGAACCCTGCTCGGGATCTTCCGCCGGCGCATCGCCGCCCCCCGGACCCGCCCCACACACCGGCAGCGGACGGCCATCGAAGGCGGTGAGCGGCGGGTCGAGGCGCTGCGCCACGCAGGGCTCGAGCCCCGTCACCTCGCGCCCCACCGGGATCCCGGCGATGCGGAGCTGTGAGCGCGTGCCGTAGTTGCACTGCACCAGCACACCGACGGTGAAGCCACCCTCCATCGCCGACAACATCCGCGACGACGTCCCGGTGCCGCCCTTGAAGCCGTTGCAGTTCATCCCCGTCCCGCCCCCCACGTTCCCCTCGGCCACCGCCCCGGGACGCGCGGCATCGAGCGCCTGGAAGGCATGCTCCGCCTTCACGTGCAGCCCCTTCATGTCATTGAGCCCGCCGTCCGAGGTCTCGGCGACCACCGGATACCAGAACGGGCCGGGGGCGTTGCGCTTCACCATCCAGTCCACCACCGCGTCGCGCACGATCCCCACACTCAGCGTGTTGGTGATCATGATCGGCGTCTCCAGCACCCCGGTCTCCTCGATCCAGTGCGTCCCGGTCATGTCACCGTTGCCGTTCCCCGCATAGTACGCGGCGAAGACCGGCTCCAGCGTCGCGCGGCCACGCGGCAGGATCGCGGTGACCCCGGTGCGCACCGGCCCCTGCCCCACCACCCGCTTCCCTTCGCCGCGAATGAGCGTCGTGTAGCCCACCTCCACGCCGGCGACGTCGGTGATGGCGTTGTGGGGGCCGGGGGTGCCGTCGAGCGGGATGCCGAGGTCGCGTGCGCGGGCGCGCTGCTGCGCGACGGCAGACGACGGTGCGGCGGCGAGGGCCGCGACGGCGAGGAGGGTTATGGGAACGAGTGAGCGCATGGGCGGGGTGCGGGGGTGGCGGTTCGGGGAGAGATTACCGCCGGAGGGCGCGGGAGGCGAGGGTGCGCGGCATGGCGGGCAACGGGTGCGTCCGGGCGGGCGACCGACTTCGCTACGCATCCTAGTCGCCAGCGGAATGGTCGATCGACTTCGTCCGAATGGGGTGATCGACATAGGGTGAAACGGGGAATCGGGATGGACCGCAATCCGCACAATGCCGGTGAGACTGCATTGGTGGGTGAAGCCGAGGCAGCGGGGATTGACGAGTTCAGCTATGCGGCGCCACGTTGGCAATCGATGGTCGGCGTTGAGCAAATGCCAAACAGACCATCCGAGCGTCTCATCGGAGGAGTTCAGCTGATGTTAGGGCTACTGCGAGTGCTTGGGGTGTCGATCTGCTTGGTCTGCCTGGGACGCAGTGTGCAATCGCAACAGCCGCAGAAGCCACGCCCTTCAGACATCGCACAGAAGGCCGGCAAAGCACTCTCCACGGTCATTGCATTGGACTCGGCGGGAAAGTCCATGGGAGAGGGAACAGGCTTCTTCATTCGTGCAGACGGCACACTCGTCACCAACTATCACGTCATCGAAGGAGCCGTCCAGGTAGAAGTGCGCACGGGCTCTGGAGAGGCATTTGACCAAGTGTTCGTCCTCTCTATCGATGCACGCCGGGATCTGGCGATCCTTCGTATTGCCACGAAGACCCCGGACTATCTGCAGATTCGCGGCGACGAATCGATGGAGGTGGGTGACCCTGTCTACGTCATGGGCAATCCACTCCGGACTTGAGAGGACGTTCTCCAACGGCCTGGTATCGGGGGCGCCGACTACTAGACGGGGTCGCTTTGCTCCAGATTACCGCTCCAATCTCACCGGGATCGTCTGGTGGTCCTGTGATGGACGAGTTCGGGCGCGTGGTGGGAGTGGCGACGCTGTATCTCGATCAGGCTCAGAATCTCAACTTCGCGGTAGCCGGTCGCTATGTCGAGCCACTGCTTAGCCTCGCCGGATCGCCTCGACCCTTCAGCCCGGCGTTGGTCGCTGCGCGACGCAGCACTAATTCAGGAGAGCGCGCGAAGGGTGCGGCTAGTGCCGAGACCGTCGTGGCATCGCCCGCACCTGCGCGCGCTACGTTTCGATCCGTGGCGGATCCGAGAGGCCTGTATCGCGTCGCGTCGCGAATGGGCCCAGAGAGCACAACGGTCAACGGTCGACTCTCCGTCATTCGCGCTCAGGGCAACCACGTGTTCATCGGCTGGTGGCAGTATGTGACGCCCGGAAAGGGCGGTGACTTCACGCTAGTGAACTCGCTGCTGCAGCCGAGTGCGAACGGCACCTTCTCTCTCGAAGTGCACAAACCGCTTCATGGCGGTTTCACCGCGCCCGACGAGGTCCGTCTTGCTCCGGCGGGCACGGTGCCTGATGTGGAGTCCACTTATCCCCAGATTGCCCTGACGCGCATTGCGCTGCGCCCACTCGACATCGGCGGCATCTATCAGGTCGAGGGTGTGGGCGGTATGACCGACGTGAAGGCGGATCAGCAATGGCGAGGAGAAGTCGCCATCGTGCCCTCGGAGGGGGCTATCGGTCAGCCAAACAACGAGGCAATGGTCGCAGTCTCGCTGGATGGGAGTAACGGCTGGACGTATACGTTCTGGACAACTACGACCCTCAAGTCGGACGGGTCATTTGCGTGCGCCAAGGCAGAACGGAACGACGAGACGTGGAACTGTAACGGTCGCGTGTCTGGTGAGAACCTCCAGATCTACGTCCATCGTGGAATCAAGCGTGGATTCGATTACGAGGCGCAGGTCAAGGGGCGTAGGTCTCACTAAGGCCACTTCGCTCGGTCGCGTTGAGAGTTCGGCCGTCCGCTCCAAGTAGAGTTGGACGTCACCCCTTTGCTACCACTCGACGCGGCCGGCGATGGCGCTCGGCACCGCCGTCGGAACCCCAGTCCTGCCCTGCTCCATGCGCTAGACCGTCGCATGGTCGCTCCAGGTCTAGGTGGCGTGCGTCCACGACGATGCGTACGGATCTCGCCCTCGACGCGCTGGAGCAAGCGGTGTATGCACGACAACCGACGGCGCCGCTCATTCACCACTCCGACCGCGGGGCGCACAATCTCGCGATTCGCTACACCGAACGACTCGCGGATGCCGGGATCGAGGCATCGGTCGGCAGCCGTGGGGACTCGTACGACAACGCACTCGCGGAGAATGTGATCGGTCTCTTCAAGACGGAGGTCATTCGCCGTCAGGGGCCATGGCGTTCTCTCAACGAAATGGAGTTCGCCACGCTCTCGTGGGTGCACTGGTTCAACACGACGCGGCTCCTGGAGCCGCTCGGCTACCTTCCGCCCGCCGAGTTCGAGACGCAGCACTGCGAGACGATCACACCTCACGCCATGCAAGCCGTGGCCTGAGGACACAGCGAACCGGGTCTCCGATAAGCCCCGGGCGGTTCAACCTCTTTTCGCGCTTTTTGTCCGTGTGTCGGCGTCTATCACCGGCCATCCTTCTCCCCGCCGCCCAGCAGCGTCAGGAGCCGTTCGAGGGACCGGTCCACACCCGAGCGCCCCGACTGCATGCGCTCACGCAACTGACTCTGGAGATCCGACATCCTCGTGGATGAAAGGACCCATCCCAACGGCGCACCGACGGAAGGGCGCTTCGCTGGAGCGATGACGACGAAGCAACCTCGCGCGATGTCTTCACGCCGAAGGCTGTCCGATGTTATGGTTATCGCCTCGTCTCCTGCGCTACCCGACCCGGCGCTCGACCTGGCGCATCGCTCCGGCGTCGGCCGCATGCTGAGGCGTGCCATCTCTTCGAGTGCGGCCTGTCCGAGAATGCGTTTGTTCCGAAGTGAACGCACCGGCGCGAGCAGTTCGTAAGGTCTACCTCGGGCGGCGATGCGTGCTGCACTCCGATAGTGGTTGTCGACCACGACGATCCACGGAACGATTGTCGGTCGGCTCTGCGAGGCTTCCCGGTTGCTTCGTCGCACGAGCGGTTCCACCTCACTCCACAGCTGCAGGAGTGTCAGAATGCCGCTGTTCTCGTAGTAGCCCCCGTCAACGGCGTACGGAGACGTTCGGGGACAGGCGCACGGCGGCCGAATCCGCGAAGGGCTTCTGCTCCGCGACGCAGTGCACGACCGCGCCGGAAGGGCTGACGAGCGGAAACCAAGCCGACAGCAGGGCGGCCGTCGCCACCGTTAACCCCACTTGGGGAGCATGCCAGTTCTCGCCTCCCTCTTCGGCGCGCGCGTTCAGAATCGGTTGCGTGGCTGTCGAAATGGAGCCGATCGCATAATGCTGGTCGTTACCACAGGGACTGCCGTGCGTACTCGCGAGTTCACCTGTGTTCGAGATGAGCAGGCGGCATCCGTCGTTTACCGAGCTGCTGTTGAGCATCACGATCGGCACCACGGGAGCCCGCCACCGAGCTGCGACCATCGTCCCCCGATTCCCGATTCTGCGGATGACGACAGATACGGTTGCGACGCGGCCACCCACCCGTCCTCAAGGAGCGCGGCGCGATCGGACCACGCCGTGGAGATGCCGGTGAAGGGCTGATACACGTCGCGCAGAAGGAGCCCCGCCGCCGTGGAGGCGAGGGCACGATCTCCGGCGAGTCGCTCCACCGCGGCGGTACCCGAACGCTCTGCCGCGCGTGCCACCAGCCAAGTCGCCGCTCCAACGCTTCCTCCCGAGACTCCACTAATGGCGAAGAGCCTGCGAAGGGTACACTCATCCGTGGACCCGCCGAACAGGGAGTCCAAGACAGCGGCGGTCCAGTAGGCCGCGCGTATGCCACCACCGGGTGCAGCGACCAACACCATGGGGATCTCGCCGGGGGCGCCAGCCGTACACTCCGAACGCTGCGACGCGAGCCACGCATCGAACGCGTCTGCAGGACTGCGATGACGAAGTGTGCTGGGGCCGAGCTCAGACCGTAGGCGGGCATCGTGATAGATCCCCTCGGTGTTGAGGACGCTCGCTACGCCCCACGTCAGCAGGACGAGCGTGAGCCACGGCGTCCTCCATCCCACTCCGAGTGCGTAGGTGGCCTCCCATCCAGCTCTGGCTCGCGAGATCCAGGTCAATCCACCGATGGCCAGAATCGCAACGGCATAGCCGATCGCGATGACCCCCGTGGTTCCCCAAACAACCGCCTGCTCCGGGTGAATCGCGAGCACGCCCGCAAACGCGAGTGTCGTCGCCGCGATCAACCCCACAACTGCTCGAATGGCGTGTCTCCGCCTTGTCGCCCGGGCGTCGTTCCCGGCCAGCCTCGGGTGGGCCCCAGTCGCGAGCAACTGCGCGACAAAGCCACCGGCGAGGGCGAGCACGATACCGGCGAGCAGTGCCACCGACCAGTCGACACGACCGGACCTGAGCCCGAGGACAAACGGTGGAAAGGCTGCTCGGACCAACCCAAGTCCCGTCGCTACAAGGACCGCTCCTGCGACTCCGCCGGCCCAGAGTGCGCGCTCGCTGTCCGGCGCTTCCAAGCCGTCGTGCCGCCGCTCGTCTTGGCGCTGCTCGACCGTCGGCATTGGAACCGCCGCGACACCAGTCAATCGGGCAACGATGGCGGCGCCCCATATTGAGAGCGCCACGACTAGTGTCGCGAGCGGCACGACGCGCAGTGCACCGTCGACGTAGCTGGCAACCGCCGTGAGCGCGAGGGCCATGACCGCCACACCAGTCACGATCTTCCAACTGGCAGTATCAGGGGGGCGCGGGACGCCGTGCCGTGGATTTGTCACCCACCACGCCGCGAGACCGCTGCATGCCGCCAATTGCATCACCGCTGCGGCCGACCACAGCGCCGACCAATCTCCATCGTGCCCCTCGAGCTGCCGCCGCAAGACATCTGGGATCTGGTTGAGCGGACCGCCAGCCGGCATGGCGACGAGTGCAACGAAGAGCGCGGTGACCAGGAGGATCCCTGCCATCGCCGCCACGGGATGTTGCGCCTTGCCCGTGCGCAACGTACGCAAGAACTGCCGGAATGAGTCCAGTGAGACGCCATCAGGTGTGCGCCACAGGACGAACGCAATGACGGCCGCAGCCGCGAGGGCGCACCACTTCAGGAGACTCAACCCCTGAAGCAGCACGAGTTGCACCCGCGCCACATCCGACAGTTTGCCCCCGATCAGGATGGCCACGTCGCCCACGTCTCGCCCTCATCGAGCAAGTACCGAGCGAGACCCACGCGGACGCTATGCTGTCGCGCCGAGTCGCTGCAGCCCGTACAGGATGAGCAAGCAGTAAGCAGGCGCGAACACGATCGCATCGAGCAACAAGTGCCAACGGAGAAGATGCAGCACTCCGAACGCGGAGCCACTGGTCGACTCGCTGGTCCGCCAGAGTGCGATCGCGTCGGACAAGTCCGCCGTGTTCCAGAAGATCAGCTTGAGCCCGGTGAAGACCTGCGGGCCGAAGGCGCGCTGCCCATCACTCTCGACATCGGCCAGAATGCGGCCGATGTCGGCTAGCATTCACGGCACTGATCGACAGGGCACCGATCAGAGCCCACAGCAGGAACCGTCGCATGATCAGATCCCTCCACCGGAGTCGCGGCATGCGTCCAACTCGCGGACTACGCGTACGGTGAACGAGCCCTGCGAGCGTCGTTGTCGACTCGCGATGGAATTTGCGCTGAGGTGCAGGACGCCCGATGCTTCGGCGGTCAGCAGGCTTCCCTGGGTGTCGGGCTCAAGAGAGCTCCAAGGGAGTACCGACTCAACCAGGTATTCCGGACGCTTCCAGAACAGGTACGCCAGCGCGTGCCACAGCCGACCGGTTGGTGGCGTCCTTCGCGGCGGCGCGTTCACGATGGCGAGCAGCTCGCCCAGTCTTGCTGTCGGCACTCGCAGGAAACGACGCGTGGCCCTGCCCCACCACGTGTCGTTCGACACTCCTTCCGGTCCGCATTCGCGACCACCAATCTGCCATCTCCCTTCGACTCGCAGTCGATACCGCGCACCCGCTCGAATGATGACACGGGTGTTGTTCCAGAACTGATCCGAACGCACGACGATGGATCCGCTCTCCTCCCCTGGCTCGAGATCGATGAGCCAGGGCGACTTGTCATCGTGGCAGGCGCTTTCCTCAGTGCAAACGTTGACCGAAGGATGCAGTCGTCCGCGGCCAGCACCCTCACTCATGTCATCTCCGCTCGACTCGAGCGGAAACGGTCGTGGCCACACGCCCGCTAGCCAGAACGGCCCGATCGAATCTTGCGGCTGCACGCTTTTTGTTGCGGCGTGCGCCGGGTCGTGCTCGAACACGAGTCCCGCGTCGCGTGCGTGGGCGAGCATCCATTGCAGCGGCACGAGAGAAAGCGTGACCTCCTCGTACCCCTCCTCCTACGTCTGCATGCGCGCCGCGAAACCACTCCTGCCGGAGCAGTCTTGGCGCGTTGCTCGCGTCCAGCTCGACCAGCACGGGAGTGTAGGATACCCGCTGCTCGTCGATCGCCACGGCATGGCAGACGGTATCGACAAGCGACATCGCATTGACGGCATGGAAGCGTGGGGCAATCGGGAGAGGGTTGAGGCTGAACTGTCCTCCCCAGACGGGCGCTCCCATCGCGCCAACCGTATCCCAGAGCCCGAGAAAGCGCACCCGCACGTGGTCGTGCGACAGGCGCCGACGTTGCTCCAGTGTGCGTTTGTGCCTGTCCCCGCGCAGCAGACGATGATATGCATGCGTCACCGCTTGAATCTGGCGCTCGTGCCCGGCGGTTAGCAGTCCTGCGTGCTGCACGAGGCCGACGAGACTCCGTGCAGCATACGCTCCACGGCTGAAACCGAAGATGAAGATCTCGTCCCCGGGGAGGTATTCACGGACGAGCAGCGCGTAGCCCTCCCGAATCTGACGAGACAGCCCCCACCCCGACGCCCCCCCGAAGACCGGGTCCAGCAGGCCACGCGTGATGGTGTTGACGAACTTCCACAGCGGTCCGATAAAGGCAGACCAGCCTCGTCCCACGCCGTGAAGGTAGAACACCTTCTGCGTCGGCCCGCCAGAACGCTCGGCGAGGGCGCGCAAGCGCGCGACGTTGGTGATGGTCCCCTTGCGCGGTGCGGCAGAGTTCCAGGTTCCATCGAACAGCAGCACGAGTCGCCGAGGCTGTCGCCGGGCTCGACATGCCTCTTCATTGCGCGTGACGGCAGTCAACCCTTCGGCTCCGCGTTGACTCGAAACCACGCGATGGAGCGTACGGGGAGTCCGTGTATCAGTGCCGGCTTCATCTTAAGCTCCCGCGCCCACGCCGAGACCTCATCGGCCACGAGGGACTGCATCTCGCGGTACCGATCTTCAACCTCGATGTCTCCCACGTCGACCACCGTTCCTTGGTCATCGACCCTGAGGCGCATCTTGAATGTGAGTGCCTCGTTCTCGGGTACGCAAAGCGGGAAGGCCGGCATCGGATCGGGAAGGGCGGCTGGCACTCCGGTCTCTGCGTCGGAGTACCAGCGATCCCAGTCGATGATGGGGCGTGCGAGTGATGGCCGAGTCAACTGGTCCTTGATCCAAGTGATCACGACCTCGATGGATGCGTCGTCGCTGTGCGGCAGCGCGTGTCGGAGCACGCCCCCAAAGCGCGATCCTCTCAGGCCTCGCTGCGCGGGCTCGCGAATGACATGCTCCGTCACGAGGCTGCGGTCAGCGAGGAACGGTCGAGCGCCCACTTCTGCTCGCACGGACATTCCCTCGGATCCACGTAGTCCAAACCCTGCGTGCTGCAACGCCACAAGCGGTCCGCCGAGCGCCCATCCGCTGACGGCAGCGAACGCCCGCGCCGCTCCGAGCAAGAGCAGCGGCAGCATGAGTGCCACCTGCCACCAAGCAGCTTGCTCGCTCTCGGTGAGGCCCTGCGAACATGCGCCGAGCAGCAAGCCGGGCCAGAGCGCACCCCTTCCACTTCTCGTAGAGCCGGGCCAGACCTTCGCTGGCGTGGCGTGGCCAGTCCGTCAAACGAAGTCCGAGGAGTGCCTCATCGCCCTTCGCCCGTACGACCAGCATAGGCACCGCATCGATCCGCGTTGCTTCTGCCATACGCAGCCATTCTTCCTGTGTTGCGAGGTCGAGTCGTGCACGTCGGCGATTCCAGGACCAGCTCCAGACAAGTCCAAAGGCGACGGGGAGCGACAGTACGCTTGCGGCGACTAATACACCCGTGCCGTCGGACGATTGCAGTCGCGCCCCCACCTCCAGCAATCGCGTGCCAACGGTGATATCCGCGTAGCGCCGAAGTCCATCTCCGAACCACGCAAGAAGGAAGGCGCCGAGCGCGGCGATCGCCGAGAGTACAAGGGTGGTGCCAAACAGGGCGACGTAGGCCCGCACGAAGAGTCCGGCGAGGGAAGGCGCAGCCGCTTCGCCCGTGTTCCGCTCGCTCACTCGCACGAACGGTGTCCCGAGGCAGACCAGTCCGCTCATACTCCGCTGCCGGACAGGGTCCCGCAGCGCACCCAGCGCTACGTTTCCACCGTGACTGTGTGCAATGATGAAATGCCGGGCATCGGGGTGCGCGCCGAGTCCTTCATCGAGCGTCCGTGCGAGATCGGCAGCTGCGTGACGACGGTCCGCGTTGCGGTTTCGCCCGGTCCATTCGAATCGACGGGCAATCAAAACTCCGTCCAGCGCCCCGCGTAGCGCCGTGCACAGCGCGCCGGACTCCTGGATCCACTCCGACTCGGTATTCGCGAAGGTCCCGTGTACGAGCGTGACGACCGTCTTCATCCCGGGACCTCAGCGCGTGGATTGGCGCTCGTACTCATCTGCGGCGCGCCGGGTCTCGTTAGGCCACTCGCCCAGGCTTGAAAGGTGCGGTCACCGGCTGCTCCCTCCCTCCACACGCGCCACGCCTCCCCGCGGCTGCACGGAGTGAACCGCTGCAGAGACCACGGGCGGGCCAGGCGTAAGTCACGGCTCCACGCGCCGCCGAGGAATGCGACCGCATTGCTCGCACGGAGTCGCCCGAACCAACCGCCGCGCGAGTGGAAGTTGATCCCCGGTGTGTGATGCGTTAGCCCACGCACTCGACGCCAGTCGCAGGTCCGCCGCGTCCATGATACGGGGTCGATGTTGACCAGCAATCCTACGCGGGCATCCGGCATACGGGGCAACTCGTACGCCGTTTCGCCCTTCCTGCCCTTCCTGCCGGCCGTGCGGAAATAGCTTTGCGGCCTGAAGTCACCAGCACTCAACAGCAATTCCGGTCGTTCCCCCTGGGTACCCCTCATCGACCACCTCTCCGGAGTGCTGCTACTTCGCCACGACTCGGACCCCGAACACGGCGACCGGAAGCGGCTCGATGGATGCCCGGGACCACCAACGCTCCACGCCGACTTCCAGCGAGAGTGGACCGGCGAAGGACTGTCCCCAGTCCTTTCCCACCCGAAGTCCGATCATCGAGCCATGGTATCCAAACGAGGGATCCGAGGGCGAACGACGCCTCGCGTAGTCGCTCCAGGCCGTGCCAACATCCAAGCGACCGATCAGCGAAGACGCACCGTTGTCACCGTGTTGTGCGCCGAAATCGAGAGTAACCCGGAGGCTCCACATACGTGGCATCGAACACATCGAGGTCACGCGCCACGAGAACGCCCAGTAGCGGGCGCAGCTCTGTCCAAGAAGCCGGAACGCGCCGTTGCACTGAGGCGAACCACTCATTCCCCGTTCGATCCGGCCCCTCGACGCCAAAGTGACGGCGGGTCGCGCCAACGTTCAGCTCTCCCTGCTCCGTGTCGAGCTTGAATCGGTAGGCAGCGCCTACTTCGACGACATCCGCGCGTTCGATCGACGCGCGATTGGCAACCAGGTCGCCGCCGATGCTCTCAGGAGAACCGCGTGTCGGTCCTGCTTCCCATCGATCTCCCACAGTGCCAGATGCAGCGTCGCACTAGGCACAGACGATCCAAGATCGAGCCCCGCCACGCTCGCGTCGAGCGAATGGCCAGTTCCAGCGAGTCGATACGCAGGACGCTCGGTCCCAGCAGACCGCGCCCCACAACCGTCGTTGCGGCTGGGGAGGCGCGCCCAAGCTCGCTTGTCTGGGCGTCGGTGCGCTGACGAGGTGTCACCGCGCACAGAAGCGCAACGCACAGCACGAGTCGAGTCGGCGCCATCATGCGACCGTCCCTCAAAGCCGCTCCGCGCGCCTTCCTCACGCCCGGCAGGAGCTGACTGACCGTGGCGAGGGAAGCGCTCGGCGAGCGCCTGAAACGACTGGCGTGTTGGATGAATCTCGTTCTGCCAATCGTCGAGCCCCGCGAGCGTATTCCGCAGGTCGACGTGCGCGAAGAAGCCTGCCTTCGTGACGGCGAGCGGTGTCAGGACCGAGTCGTTGAACTGATCGATCATCACGCGCGCGATGGCGTGCTGAAGCTTCGGATCGTTGATGCCCAACCGTACCATCTCCGGAAAGACCCAGGACCAGGCCCAGCCCGTTCCGGGGAAGATCTTCACGGGACGATTGGACGGGTAGAAGTAGTCATAGCCATGCGCGAAGATCGGGCACAGCGGCCTGATCTCGTCGATCAAGTATCTCGTAGGACGTGAGGATCGTTGCCAGCATCGGGCTCCACTGCGCTGTTGCGAGGTAGTCCTCCGGGTTCGAGGTTCGGGTCGTAGGCCAGAAGCGCACCGCGCAACTCCGAGCCGACGATATCGTTGCCGCCACCACTGAAGAACAGAAAGACGGGGCGTTCCGCCTGTACCACCTTCTTGAGGGCGCGAATCGGCGCTGCGCCCTTCGATGCACCCACCATGTTGGCGACTGTGTCGCCTGACGACTCCAGTCGCTTGAGGGCGAATCGGTGCGTGTCGTCGATGCGATCGATGAGGTTCAGGTATAGTTCGTAACTAAACCATGAATCTCCTTCCGTGATCACCGGCGAGAGTCCATACTCCCGGGCCTTGCGGTAGCGTGCTTCTCGCTCGGACGCCTGGTATCGAGCCAACTTCCCCTCCCCACACAGACGCGTGGCGCGCGGATCTATCCGCGGTTGGTTGTTTGTCTCACGTGCGCGATCATGATAGCACGTGAGAACACTCGTCGAGGACGGTCTCCAGGCAGCCGCGCTTTCTCTTCGTCCCCGATGTATGGCAACGCGCGGTCCGGCAATGGTATACGCTTGAGATCGTCAGTGCTTCCAAGGACTGAACAAGCGTAGGGCAGCGATGCCATGCACCTCTGATGGTCTCCTCACCTTGGGTGCGGCAACCGGCCGTTCTGATCGGCGCTCGACGTCGCCTCGTTCGGGCGAACACATGGGAACCCTGAGAGGGGCGCCTTGGGAGAAACAAACGGACATCTCAACCGGGGCGAGTCCTCCACGGGCTTTGCTCACTGCCCGCAATACCACGCCAGCCTCGGCGCCATTGAAACGATGCTGCGGCACGAGCGCCAAGCACTCGCGCGTGTGCCGATCGATCATCGTCAGCACGCGAATCTTCTCGCCCGGCAGCAGGACGTCATGGACGAAGTCCATCGCTGATTCGCGGCCGTCAGCTGCGCGGCGGCGGAGCGCGCCGTCACGGTCTTCCGCTTCTTCGGACGCCGGCGTGCCAGCTGCAGTCCTTCCGAGCCGTATAGGCGCCGCACCCGCGTGATGTGACGGTCCACCCTTCCCGCCGCAGCAGCAGGTAGAGTCGCCGGTAGCCCCAGCTGACCCGGGCGCCGGCCAGCTCCCGCAATCGCGCGCGAAGCGGCATCTGCGACGGCCGACAGGAGCGGTACATCACGAGCGAGCGCGCCACCCCCGTGGCGTGACACGCGCGCCGTGTCGAGAGCTGGTAGGCCTCCGCGGCCCAGGCCACCAGTTCCCGATTCGCTGTCGGCGTCACCACTTTCGCTTGAGCGCCTCGCGCAGAATGGTCTTGTCGAGCGACACCTCCGCGACGAGCGACTTCAACTGCCGGTTCTCGTCGCGCAGCTGCTTGAGCTCGCGCACCTCGCTAACGCCCAAGTCGCCAAAGCGGCGTTTCCAGCGGTAGAACGTCGTCTCGGTCTTGCCGAGCTAGCGACAGATATCCACGGCGGGCGTGCCGGCCCCCGCCTGCCGCAATGCCGCGACGATCTGCTCTTCGGTGAACTTGCTCGACCTCATTGGCTCCTCCGTTGCTCGCACGGTGGGGCCGGATCGATCGGCTGTCAGAACGGGAGTACACCTGGTCCAACCTACGGGGAGCCCCGCCCAAGGCCCCGACCCGGTGCTCACGATGCGTCGCAGTGATGCATTCGTTGACAATCTCAGCCAGAAGGCGTTGTCGGTCCGAGATGACGCGGACTCTTCAGCCGTGGCCGTCAGTAGTCCAAAAGCGTATACGCGACGACGACGCATACGACCAACGGGAGCATGCCAAGCATCATCAGCGCCATCGTCGCACCGAATGCGTTGTAGAGCATGGCAGGATGCGCGCGACGACGCTGAATGACGGTGAGGGAAAGTCCGCAAGCGTGGCCACGTCCTGCCCGGGTAAGTGGCGCACGCGCACCGCGAGCCTCGCGCGCGTGCAGTTACCGCCGAGCTTCCAGACGCGGGGCGCATGCTCGACGCACCCTCGCGCCACGGCGGCCTCGACGACGGCCTCCGCATCGAAGTACGGGTCGGTTTGATACTTCCAGTTGACGTCACTCAAGTCGAAGGTCCTTTGCCGGCGCGTGCGTCCATCGACGTAGCGCACCGTGATGCTGTCGGAGCGCACGGCCACGTCAAGGCCTTGGTCGACCCGCATCGACCATTCTACCTCTCCGGTGGTCAGTGTCCCGTAGGTCATCAGCTCCGTAATCGCATGCTGGCGATTGAGGATGTCGCGCCCGAGCGTCGCAAGCATCCACGCCGCGCCGAGCGACAGCACCCCACCCGCGACGAGCGCGGCCCGTCGGCGGATCAGCCGCAGGGTTCGGCGCACCGGCAACAGCGCACGTGGTCGGCGGGTCGGCACTCTGTACACGACTCGCTCTTTCGATGCCGGCGCGGGAGCCAGCGTCTCCCACACACCGCTCACCACGTCGAGGACCTTCTTGTCCGACCAGTAGTTCGGGTGAGCGGTGAGGATGCGTGACCACTGCCCGGTGCTGTGGTCCTGTCCACTCCCTGAAAGCGCGAGGGCAAGATTGCCGCCGACCTGGTCGAACGGTCGGTAGACATTGAGCCACCGAAACGTCGCCATCCGCCCGGCCACGTGCGACGCCGCAGCTGCGCAGCCCGGCGGGAAGAGCTCGCCGGTCCAGAAGCGCATGAAGAATCGCCGCAGCGGGGACCCAAGCGTCACGAGCCGCACGTGATGCGACCCGTCCCACGATGGACTGTTTGCGAGGCTGTCGAGGGCGACGACCGACCCGAGGCTATGCCCCACAACAACGATCTCTCCTTCGTCGCCTCTGTCGATGAGCGGGGCGATTTCCGCAGCGAGTCCTCGCTGGATCCGCTCGCGATAGTCGGGCTCACCCAAGTACATCGCCACGTCCAGCACGATCTTCAAGGCGCCGCCCGCGATGCTCGCCGCGGTGGTTGTCAGGAAGTACAGGAGCGCGACACTGAATGCCAACGCGCACGCGAAGACCACCACGCCTCGTTGCTCTTCCAGGATCGTCCAGTCCAACAGCCCAGCCACGAGCAGCGTCACGATCATTACGGCACCGACCAGCTCGACGCGATCTTTGCGGAGGTGCACCCACGGGATCGCGAATGGTACCGCGGCGGCTGCCACGAGCGGCTGCAACCCGAGCAGGACCAGCCCCCGCGCGGTCACGAGAAGCGCGGATAGGCGCCGTTCGACCACGGCGATCGCCGTTGCGATGGCGAGTGCCGACATAGCACACATCGCGCTCGCCGCCACGAGTGCCCGGGCGGCACCCCACATGATGTCGCTGGAAAGCTGCGCCGGCGCTCCCAACAATGCAGCGCTCACTTCCGCGGCAAGCAAGGCCGCACCCATCGTGCACACCATGAGGACCGCCAGCACCAAGCAGAGATGCGCGCCTTGAATCAATCCGCACTGGATGGCCGCCCAGCGACCAAAGACGACGCGGCTCGAGCCTCGCCGATGGAATCCGACCACCGCGGTGCGCGCGATCGCCCGAGCCGCCCGATGCGCGACCCATCCGTGCAGCGCCTCGGGGCCGGTGGGATGGTCGACGAGCACGTTCCAGTTGAACTCCACGGCAGGTGCATCCACCTGCGCGTCACGGAGGATCTGCTCGACGGCTGCGGCAATCGATCCAGGTGCCGGGTTGCCGACACCGTGAATGAGCACGGCACGTCGCCCCGCCGGCCGATTCTGCGGGATCACCGGTTCGAGAGGGCTCGAGGGAGCGCGAGAAGGATCGAGGGTTTCGCCAAGCTCCCCGTTGGCACGATCGCCGCCGTCTCAACCATTCGGGGCACCGCGCACGGGAACACACACGCGGTTTCGCGCGATCGGGAACACGCGGAGTGCCGCTGGGAAGCGTCCACCTCGCGCGCCGTCGTCTTCAACCATCGGACGTCCTCCGCCTCCACCCATCCCCACCTCCTCAAGACTCC
>JADKAQ010000037.1 GCA_016719105.1 Gemmatimonadota bacterium
CCTGAGCAGGTTGCCGAAGAGGATGACGAGCGCCCAGACCCTTGCGTCCGCCCGGCACTACCCTCGCGACGGGAGAGGTCGAGCAACCCCCAGACCTGCAGCGAGAGCTGCACGAGCACGAGGGCGCTGAGGGCGATCAGCAATCCGGTGGGGGAGGTCGCGGAGCTTTTCCATGGGCATATGCAGATAGTCGTGCTCGCCGGAGGGAACATCCCCGCACTCGCCGACGCTCTCCACGGTAGGCCACCGCGGCAGGACACTGCAACCGCCCCCGTATTGCCGCCGCGCGATGTTTCACTCGCCGCACCGCGCCCCTAACATGCGTACAGCACGGACGACGAACCGCTCGTGACCGTCGCGCCAGCCCGACGCACCTCCCGCGTTGCTTCCCACCACATGACCATCATGCGCCCCGCACTCGCCTCGTTGCTGCGTCAAACCCCCTTCGCGGCGACGTCAGCGGTCCTGTTCGTTCTTTCCGCGTGCACCACCACGACCGGGCGTACGCCCGCTCCGCTCACCACCCGGGCAGCACGCCGACAGCTCGAGTGGCCACGGCGACGGCGACCGAGCGCCGTGCGCACTCCCGATGCGCGCATGGAGCGCTTTGTCGACTCGGTCCTCGCCGGCCTCACGCTCGAGGAAAGTGGGGGGACAGCTCACCCAGTACCGTGGGCAATTTGACTCACCGGGCCGCAGACCCCCGAGGCCGGGGCGGTCGACATTCGCGCCGGACGCGTCGGCTCGTTCCCGGGCGTCGCTGGCGCCGCGGTCACCCGCGAGGATGCAACGCGTGGCGGTCGAGGAATCGCGGGCGAAGATCCCGGTCCTCTTCGCCCACGACGTCGTCCACGGCTTCCGCACCATCTTCCCCGTCCCCCTGGCCGAGGCGTCGAGTTGGGACCCGGCGGCCGTGCAGCGCGCCGCCCGAATTGCAGCTGCCGAAGGGGCGCTAACGGCCTGCACTGGACCTTTGCGCCGATGGTCGACATCGCGCGATCCGCGCTGGGGGCGCGTGGTCGAGGCTCGGGAGAAGATCCGTATCTGGGAAGCGTGATGGCCGCCGCCCAGTGCGCGGCTACCCAGAGGAACGATCTGCGCGATTCGCTCGCCCCTCATCGCCAGCGTCAAGCACTTCGTTCGGCTGTGGCGCCGCCGAGGGGGGCGCGACTACAACACGACCGATATCCCGGCGCGTACGCTGCGGGAGATCTATCTCCCGCCGTTCCAGCGGCGGTGAACGCGGGGCGCGATCGGTGATGGCCTCGTTCAATGAGATCGACGGCGTCCCGATGCATGCGAACCGCGCGCTCATCGACGGCGTGCTGCGCGATCGCTGGGGTTGGGACGGCATCCCCTGGTGAGCGACTACACCGGCGTGATGGAACTGCTCAACCACGGCATCGGTGGCGACACCGCCACCGTCGGACGACTGGCGCTCGACGCCGGGATCGACGTCGACATGGTGAGCAACATCTTCTTCTCGTATCTCCCCGCCGAGGTGCGCGCTGGCCGACTGCCGCTGGCCGCAGTGGACAGCGCGGTGCGCCGCGTGCTGCGCGTGAAGTACGAGATGGGGCTGTTCGCCGACCCGTACCACCACAGCAGCGAGGCGCGTGAACGGGCGCTGACCCTCTCGCCCGCCTACGTGGCCGAGGCGCGCGACATGGCCCGGCGCTCGATCGTGCTGCTCAAGAACAGCGGCGGCGCCCTCCCCTTGTCGAAGTCGTTAGGCACGCTGGCCGTGATCGGGACACTCGCCGACGACGCACGCTCGGCCCTCGGCAACTGGGCCGCCGTGGGACGCCCGGAGGACGCCGTCACGATCCTCGCCGGCATTCGGCAGGCGGGCGGCTCGCGCACGCGCATCCTCTACGCGCCGGGCGCCCCGGTCGACAGCGCCGACACGACCGGCTTTGCCGAGGCCGTGCGGATCGCCCGGCAGGCCGATGCCGTGGTGCTCGTGCTCGGCGAGCACCAGGACATGAGCGCCGAGGCGCGCAACCGCGCGTCGCTCGACCTGCCGGGGGTGCAGCTGCAACTGGCGCAGGCTGTGGTGGCCACCGGCAAGCCGGTGGTTGTGATCCTCGAGAACGGCCGGCCCCTGTCGATCCCCTGGCTCGCCGACCACGTCCCCGCCATCCTCGAGACGTGGTACCTCGGCGTACAAATGGGGCCCGCCGTGGCCGACGTCCTGTTTGGCGACGCCAACCCGGGGGGCAAGCTCCCGGCGTCGTTCCCGCGTACGGTCGGGCAGGTCCCCGTCTACTACAATCACAAGAACACCGGGCGTCCCCCGACGAGCGCGAACGCTACACGTCCAAGTACCTCGACGTGCCGTGGACCCCGCAGTGGGCGTTCGGACATGGGTTGAGCTACACGGCGTTTGCCTATGAGCCCCCGACGCTCAGCGCCACGCAACTCACGATGGGTGACTCCGTCGTCGTGCGTGTGGCGCTCACCAACACCGGACACGTGCCGGCGACGAGGTGGTGCAGCTGCATGTGCGTGACGACGTCGGAGCGTGACGCGCCCGGTGAAGATGCTGCGCGGCTTCGAGCGCGTATCGCTGGCGCCCGGCGAGCGGCGTACCGTCTCGTTCACCCTGCGGCCGCGCGACCTGGCGTTCTACGACCTGGGGATGCGCCACGTGGTGGAGCCCGGGACGTTCACCGTGTATGTCGGCGGCAGCTCCGTCGACGTGCGCGAGGCGCGCTTTCGCGTGACCGGGGCGACGACGGTCGTGCCGGATCGGGGGCTGGTGCCGTAGGGGGGGCGGTGCCTGGGGTCAGAGCTGGGGTCAGAGCTGGGGTCAGAGCTAGGGTCAGAGCTAGGGTCAGAGCATGCGTCCGCACCGCGTCCGCTCACTGCGGCCAATCGCATGCACATGCAACCGATTGGTACGGCACCTCGCGTCAGTGCGCGTAGTATTGCCCAGGTGCAGACGCACGACCCAACTCGCCCAGCACGACGTAGAGGTACCCACATGGCTCGCCCTCCTCGCACCGTCATTGCGGGTGTACCGCTTCATATCACGCAACGCGGCAACGATCGCGTGCGCACGTTTCACGACGATCGGGACGTCACGTACTACCGCGAACTGCTGCTCGACGCGACGCGCGCCCTCGGCTGCGCCGTGCACGCGTACGTCTTCATGCCGAACCACGTGCATCTCCTGGTCACGCCGCCCGACCCGTCGGCGCCCGCGCGCTTGATGCAGCGCCTCGGCGCACGCTATGTGCGCTATGTCAACACCGTCTATGCGCGCACAGGCACCCTGTGGGAGGGACGGTATCGCTCCTCGCTTGTCGATTCGGACCGATATGTGCTGACCTGCATGCGTTACATCGAACTGAATCCTGTCCGCGCAGGTCTCGTGAGCGAGCCGGAGCTCGTTAGGTGTTCGAGTTACCGGTATCACGCGTTGGGCGAAGCCGATGCACTCGTGTCTCCACATCCGCTCTACTTGGCCTTGGGCGCGTCGCCTCGTGATCGTCGCGACGCGTATCGCGCAATGTGCCGATGGGCGTTGAGCCCCGAGGTACTTCGCGACATTCGTCGCTCCATTGGCAGCAGAAACGGCCGGGCGGATGCACGCAGCGGGACGGAGTTTGAGACGCAAGGTCTGCTCCGACCCCAGCTCTGACCCCAGCTCTGACCCCAGCTCTGACCCCAGCTGTCGCCCTCGCCCCCGCGATTCCGCTCTAGACCCACAGAGCGGGCAACGCGTGATCACTATCGAGGAGACGACACATGCGACGAGCCTGGTTACTCACGGCCGGCATCATCGTGGGATGCGGAGGGGGCAGCGAGACGGCGGTCACACCACCCCCGGTGGCGGTCGCGACCGTCACCGTCACCGAGTCGTCGATACCGACGCTGCTCGTTGGGAGCAGCGTCCAGCTCACCGCGACGGCCCGCGACGCGCAGAACAATGCGCTCCCGGCCAGGCCGATTGCCTGGAGCTCGTCGGCACCCAGCATCGCCTCGGTGTCGGCGACCGGACTGGTAACGGGCGTCGCGCCTGGCGCCGCGCAGGTGCGCGCCACCGCCGATGGCAAGTTCGCCGAGGTCGCCGTGACCGTGCGAGCACAGCCGTGGAGCCTCACCGGATCGCTCGCGATCGGCCGGACGCTGCACTCCCTCACGGTACTCGCCAACGGCAGCGTCCTTGCCACCGGAGGGCAGGTGCTCGGCACGCCGTTCCAGACCATCCGTAGCGCCGAACTCTATGACCCGGCCTCGGGGAGCTGGCGAACGGTGGGAAGCCTAACGACTGGGCGCGCGAATCACGTCGCCATCCGGCTCCTCAACGGCAAGGTCCTCGTCGCAGGCGGCTACTCGCTCGAGCCGTCGACGCGCCTCGCCAGCGCAGAGCTGTATGACCCGGTGACCGAGGCATGGAGCGTGACGGGTAGCATGTCGGAGCCCCGCGACCTTGCCGCCGCCGCGCTCCTCCCCGACGGGCGCGTTCTCGTGGCGGGTGGGTCGGGCGCCGGCACCAACCTGAATGCGTTGGCGACCGCGGAGATCTACGACCCTGCAACCGGACGCTGGAGCAGGGCGGCCAACCTGTCAGTCGCACGCGGCGGTCACACTGCCACGTCGCTTGCGAACGGCAAGGTCCTCGTGGCAGGGGGAGGGTCGGGCACCTTCACCGCGCCTACCCTGCACGCCAGCGCCGAACTGTATGACCCGGCCACCGGGGTGTGGAGGACGACGGGAAGCGTGACCATTGCGCGCGGCTTCCACCGCGCCGTGGCGCTTCCTGACGGACGACTGCTCCTGACGGGCGGCAGCGATTTCGTCTCCACCGTCTTTCCGTCATCCGACCTCTACGACGCGGCGAGCGGTGCCTGGTCGATCACGGCGGCGTTGGGAACGGGCCGCATCTCGCACTCGGCTACCGTCCTGCGCAACGGGAGCGTGCTGGTGGCGGGCGGCGGCAACGGAGGAAGCGCGCCGCTCGCCGGCGCCGAACTCTTCGACCTTGCCACGGGGCGATGGGCAGCCGCGGGCGACATGCGCGTGTCGCGTTCCAATCACGCGGCAGCGCTGCTGCCCAACGGTAAGGTGTTGGTGGCCGGCGGACAGGGCGTCGGCGCTTCGACGAGCGCCGAGCTCTTCGATCCCGGATGACCTCCGGCCGTTCGTGGGCCGGGCAGCGGCACTGACGCGGCGAGTCCCCGTGTCGGGTTTGAGCGGCCGATTTCCGCTCTCGGTGCATGTGCGGGTGTGGGTCTCTCGCGGTCCCCCCCAGCCCGTGACGCACCTAGGTGCCGCGAACGACAATGAACGGAGGATGGAACCGATGCTTCTCCGCAAAGTGCTGGTCATCGCGGGAGCGCTGTCGCTCTCGCTCATGGGATGTTCCGATCGACTCGCCTCGCCGGCCGCGAACGACACGGAGCGCTTGCTCCTGGCGGAACGAGTGCTCGCCCTCAAGGCCCGCGTCGGTGAGACGGGGCGCATCACCCTGGAGCAGCGTCGCGAACTCGACGACATCACGCACGACATCGCCGCCTGGCAGGCGCGCACCGGGCGCACCGACCTCTCGGTCTCCAAGCCCCAGCGCCCCTCGACCGTGACCACCTCCGCGCTCGTCACCAAGGCCCCAACGGAGTCTTGCAGTGCCTGTCCCGCCGTGAAGTCCAACGGTGGATACATCTGCTTCCTCGACTGGCAGGGCCCGTGCGGCGCACCCGGAGACATCATCCAGCGAGTCTGCACCTACGCGTGCATCTACCTGGGCCCAGTTCCGATCAAGCGCTGATCCTTCGTGCGAGAGTCACTGTCGGGTTTGCGCCCGCCTTTCCGCTCACAGATCGCGTCCCGAATAGGCCTGACGCGTTCACCCTCCTTCCGGAGCCCATCCATGAAAGCCATCGTCACCCTCGTCGCGACCGCACTCGCGGTCACCGGATGTTCGAGCCTCACCGGCCCCAACGACCGCGACGCCGCCGCGCGCGACGCGCTGGCCAAGCGGCAGCTCGAGGTCGCATCCAAGGTCCCGCAAGTCTCCGGGAAGCTCGCCGCGAACTGACGCGAGGGCGCCGGCATGTCGGTCACACCGTTGTTCCACGATCGACATGCCGGCGGGATGGCCCTCGCGCAGGCGTTGTCGCAACACGTTAGGCGTCCGGGCACCGTGGTGCTCGGGATGGCGAGGGGAGGAGTCGCTGTCGCGGCCCCCGTCGCCCGGGCGCTCGACGCCTCGCTCGACACCTTCGTCGGCCGCAAGCTGGGCGTCCCGGGGCTGGAGGAAGTCGCGTTTGGCGCCATCGCCGAGGGAGATGAGGGGCCAGTCCTCGAGGGCGTACACGACTACATCGGCCTGCCGCGCCGAGTGGTGACGACCATCGTGGCGCACGAACGTGAGGAGATGGCGCGGCGCATCCGGCGCTATCGCGATGGCCATCCGCTCCCTTCCCTCGCAGGTCGCACGGTGATCGTGGTGGACGATGGCCTCGCCAGTGGCGCGACGCTCACCGCCGCCGGACGCGCACTGCGCCGACACCGCCCCGCACGTCTCATCGCCGCGGTCCCCGTCGCCTCGACCGATGGACTGCAGTCCGCGCGCGCCACGTTCGACGAGGTGGTCGCCGTCGCGACGCCCGCACCGTTCGGGACGGTCTCCGATTGGTATCGCGACTACGATCCGGTCAGCGATGCGGAGGTTCGCGCCCTGCTCGGACGCGCTCCTGCACCTGAACACCGCGAGCACGCAGCTGCGCCGGCCGGGAACGAGCGCGACGTCGCGATCCCCTCCACCGAGCCCGGATTCACGCTCGTCATGCCCGGCGAGCTCGGAATGCCTCCGGACGCACGCTCGCCACACGGTCTGGTCATCCTGGCCCACGGCGGAGGGAGCAGTCGCGGGAGCTATCGCAATCGGTACCTCGCGGCGCGCTTGCGGCTGGCGGGTTGGGCCACGCTGCGCGTCGACCTGCTCGGGGAGCGCGAGCGCGACGCCGATACCGACGGCGGATGCGCTTCGACATCGCACGCATCACGCGCCGACTCCTCGTTGCCACGCGCTGGTGCCTGGACCATGACGTTGCGGGTGCGGATCACATCGTCCTCTTCGGCGCCAGCACCGGCGCCGCGGCGCGATAGGTGTCGCGGCTGCCCTCCCCGCTCATGTCCACGGCGTGATCGCGAGGGGCGGACGTGTCGACCTCGCCGCGGATCACCTCGCGCACGTGCAGGCGCCGTCGCTGCTCGTCGTTGGAAGTGCCGACGGGGACACCCTGCGCCTCAACCGTGAATCCGCGCGGCGACTCGGGGGGGCGGTCACACTGCGCATCGTACGAGGCGCAGGACACACCTTCGAGGAAGCCGGCGCACTCGGACGCGTCGGTGAGCACGTCTCCGCATGGCTCACCCGCCAGCGGCTCATGCAGCGCATCAGGCGCTGGTGGCCAGTCGCACCCATCTGGCCGGCGACGCTGCGCGCTGGTATGCTCGCGCGAGATAGGGTCTGACGATCCGCTGCGGCGACCGACATGTCACACATTGATCCCCACCAGTGGGCCGAACTCGGGCCCCTGCTCGATCGCGCCTTGGAACTCACCGCCGAGGCAAGAGAGGCGTGGCTCCACGAGCTCGCGGCGCAATCGCCCGAGCTCGCGGCGTCGCTCACCGCCTTGCTCTCGGCCGACGCGCGCGCTGACGAACGCGGCTTTCTCGCTGAGTCGCCGGCCGCCAGCCTCGCCGGACGCGAACTCGGGCACTACACCCTCATCCGCCCACTTGGCCACGGCGGCATGGGATCGGTCTGGCTGGCGCGGCGTACCGACGGCCGCTTCGAGGGTCTCGCCGCGGTCAAGCTGATGAGCCTCGCCCTGATGGGCGAGACGGGACAGGCGCGCTTTCGTCGCGAAGGGACCGCACTCGCCCGCCTTCGGCATCCGGCCATTGGTCGTTTGCTCGACGCCGGCGTGGCTCCAAGCGGGCAGCCCTATTTGGTGCTGGAGTACGTCGACGGTCAGCACATCGACGTGCACGCCGATGCCGCGAGGCTGTCGCAGCATCAACGCATCGAGCTCATCCTGCAGGTGCTCGACGCGGTCGTGCACGCCCACGCCAATCTCGTCGTCCACCGCGACCTCAAGCCGTCAAACATCCTGGTCACCGCCGAGGGCCAGGTGAAGCTGCTCGACTTTGGCATCGCCAAGCTGTTGCAGGAAGACGGGGAAGACGCGCGCACCGCCCTCACCTCCGACGGCGCCGGTGCGCTGACGCTCGACTACGCCTCGCCGGAGCAACTCCGCGGCGAGGACATCACCACCGCGACCGACATCTACGCGCTTGGCGTCCTGCTCTACTTGCTCCTGTCGGGGCGCCATCCCACGCGCGGGCCACATCCAACGCCCGCCGAGGCGGTGCACGGGATCCTCCAGGTCGAGCCGCGCCCGTTGGGGCTCGGCGATCTCGATACCATCATCGCCAAGGCACTGCGCAAGTCACCGGCCGAGCGCTACGCAACGGCGGCGACCCTTGCCGATGACCTGCGCCGCTACCTGCGCGACGAGCCGGTGAGCGCACGCCCGGATTCGTTGGGGTATCGCGCACGCAAGTTCGTCAGGCGCAATCGCGGCGCCGTCGCCGCGGCGGTTGTGATGGCGATCGTCCTCATCGGATCGACTGCGTTTTCGGTGGTACAGGCGAGACGCGCGGCGGAACAGCGCGATGTCGCGGTGCGATCGGCGCGGCGGGCAACCGCGATGACCGAGCTGCAGGCGGTGCTGGCCGGCGACAACCGAAGGGCCGATGGCAAACCGCTCACCACGGCGGAGCGCATCGCCCTCGCCGAAGAGGTGCTCGTGGCACAGTTCGGGAGCGAGCCGTGGCTGGTGTCGGAAGTGTTGATCGATCTGTCGACCCGCCTGGGAGAATCGATGGACCGCACGGGAGAGCGCGCGCTCCTGGCACGCGCAGCCGCCATTGCGCGCGCAGGCAATCAAAGGGAACCGCTTGCACTCGCGTCGTGCGCTCGATCGACGAGTTTCTGGAGTCGAGTCACTCAACGATTCCGCGTCCGCCGAGCTGTCGATCGCCAAGGCGGCCCTGGCTCGCGCCGGGAGCACCGTGGATCCCATCGTGCGCTCACGGTGCCTCGAGGCGGAGGGCAAGGCCCTCGAGGCGAGTGGGCAAGGTGACTCGGCTGTGACGCTCCTGCGCCAGGCAGTCGCGCTGTTCGACGACAAGCCAACCGACTCGTACCGGCTCGGGATGATCACCGCCCTGTCCGAGCTGCTGCGCCTCACCAACCACCATCGCGAAGCAGCTGCGTTACAGCAGAAGGTCGTTCGGGATCTGGTGGGCGTAGGCCTGACCAACGCCGAGGCGTTTCCGAATGTGCTCACCTTCCTCGATCGAACGCTCGCCGACCTCGGCGAGCTGCACGTGGTCGACTCGATTGTTGGGGGGCTCATTCTGGAGCGAGAGGCGGCGGCCGGCTCGTCGCGCGTCCCGCTCCTGATGTCTTTCCTGCACGGGATGAACAAGCAGCGCTTGGGCGAAATCGATTCGGCCGATCACTGGCTCGGACGCGCGATGTCCGTGCCGTGGCAGCAGGGTGGGACGATGGGGAATTGGCTCCCATCCACGCTGGCCCAGGTGCGCGTGAGCCAGGGGCGCCTGGCCGACGCGCGCGCGGCGGCGGCGAACCTCCCCAGCGGCACGCGCGGGCGTCGCGCGACCGGCGCCATGGTACGCGCCCTGATCCTGCACGCGGAGGGGAGGCCGGCGGCGGCGTTGCAGCTGCTTGAGCGCGAGATGACCGCGCTCTACGCCGAGTCGCCGGTGACGCAGTCGCTGTTCACCTTGCCGCTGGTGACCGCCGGGGAGTTGCGGCTGGCGGCTGGCGATGCGCACGCCGCAGACTCATTGGCACAGCTCGGCTGGCGGGCGGCGGCGCTCGACTCGCTGGCCCAGACGCGCAGCGCGCTAGCCGGGCGCGCCGACCTGCTGCGGGCGCGGGCGCTGCGCCAGCTGGGCGACACGACCGCACTTCGCATGGTGACGGCGCGCGCCATCGCCGCGCTCACCAACGGCTCTGGCCCCACGAGCGCGTGGACCCGTGCGGCGCGCGCGTTCGGTGACTCGCTCGCGCGTTGAGTCGGCGCGCGCGGTCGTTGCGCGCTGGGTCAGGGCGTCGCGTCGAGCGCGTGCTGGAGCATGAGGCGCGCCTTGCGCCAATCGCGTTGCACCGTCCGGTCCGACGTGCCGCGCATGTGGGCGATCTCGACAAAGCTGTAGCCACAGAAGAAGTGCAGGTCGACCAACTGCGCGAGCTTGGGTTCGAGCTGCGCCAGCTCGTCGAGCGACGTTGACAGTCGCTCCAGCTCGGTCACGTCGTGTGAGGCGGCAGGGTCCACCGCCGCCTGCGCATTGCCCAGCGTGATCTCGAACGCCCCGCCGCCTCGCTTCTGCGCCATGCCGCGGCGCGCATAGTCGATGACGATGCTGCGCATCGCGCGTGCGGCGTAACCCATGAAGTGCGCCTGATCGGGAAACTGGACGCGATCGCGGGACGCAAGGTTGAGGTAGGCCTCGTGCAGCAGCGTGGTGGCGCCGAGCGAAAGGTCGGAGCCCATGCGCTGCAGCTGGATCGCGGCCAGGCGATGCAGCTCGTCGTAGAGGGCGGCGAAGAGGGCGTTGGACGCTGGCTCAGTCATGGTGAGGTGCTCAGCCCCTTGTCGTCACGCCGCATCCCGCCACGCCAACGCCACCAACGGCGACACCACGAGAAACTGCACGACGGTGAACGCCGACTCCAGCAACAAGAAGGAGGAGACCGACGTCATCCGGTACTTCGCCGCCACCGGCAGCGTCGTGAACGTCCACGCCAGCACGCCAAACACCAAGGCGAAGCCCGCCGCCCCCTGCAACCACGCCTCGCGATTCGTGCTGAACAGGCGCGGATAGAGCCAGGCGAAGATCAGCGCCTGCACGATCATCGTGGCGAGCCCCAGGGGGATGATCACCTCCTGGCGATACATCTCCAGGCGCTCGTACTGTGTGCGAAACGTCGTCAGGTGCCAGAAGTAGCCCAGCGGGAACGTCGGCAACAGGTAGGCGGCCACAGCCAGCCAGAACGGTCGTCCCATGCGAGAAGTCTCCGATGAGGGGGAGCCGGTGCGGCGGGTAACGTAGCAGACTGGAGGACGCGTACGCACCACCAGCGACGGTCAAGGCCATGCGCGATCAGCGCGCGGTCGTGCTTCGGAAGGTCAGGAGTGCGTGGAAGGCGTCTGCTCGGAGGCTGCTCGGGGTCTGCTCGGGGTCTGCTCGGGGTCTGCTCGGGGTCAGAGCTGAGCTCTGACCCCAGCTCTGACCCGCAAGGAACTCCACTCACGTCCCCCGTCTTGCCTCAGACATCGCACGCGTTCTTTCCTCCCCGTCCCCCCGATGTCGCCTTCTTCGCGCGCCGCCGCCACGACCGCACCACGATTCAACCGCTGGCTGATCGTCGCCGCGGCCGCCCTCGTTGGCGTGCTCCTGGTCGTCCTCGGCCAGCGCGCAGCTCCCCTCATCCCGCGATTCTCGGCCTACGTCGCCTCGCTCGGCCCTGCCGGCCCCGCGGTATTCGTCGTCGGCTACGCACTCGCGACCGTCGGCTTCATCCCCGGCTCACTCCTGACGCTCTCCGCCGGTGCGATCTTCGGCCTCGGCTGGGGAGTCGCGCTGGTTTTCATGGCCGCGACGCTCGGCTCCACGCTCGCCTTCCTCATCGCGCGCTATGGCGCCCGCCAGGCCATCGCCCGGCGCGTCGACAGCAATCCGCAGTTTGCCGCCGTCAACAGGGCCATTGCCGCTCAGGGACGCCGCATCGTCTTCCTCCTGCGCCTCTCCCCGGCCTTCCCCTTCTCGCTCCTCAACTACGCGCTCGGCCTCACGACGGTCTCGCTGCGCGACTATGTCCTCGCGGGCGTCGGCATGCTCCCGGGGACCGTCCTCTACGTCTACTACGGCAAGCTCGCCGGCGACGTCGCTTCGCTCGCCTCGGGGGCGGCACCGGCCCGCGGCACCGGCTACTACGCGGTGCTCGGGCTCGGCCTGCTCGCCACCATTGCCGTCACCACCATCGTGACGCGCACGGCGCGCCGCGCCCTTCGCGACGCCACCGCAGCAGCGGCGCCGGACGAGGAGACCTAACGACGCATGCGATGGACGAACAAAAGGCGCCGCGTCCCGACCAGTGGGACGCGGCGCCTCTTCCTATGTCGGTCAGCGAAAGAGCCGGAACCAGGTGGCAAACAGCGCCTTCGCGCTCGACGTCAGCTTCCGCCGCCGCCACGTATCGGCCGCACGCCGAAAGACGTCGGACTGCGTGGGATACGCGTGGATCGTCGCCCCCACCTTTCCAAGCCCGAGCCCGTGTGTGATGGCGACCCCCAGCTCGCCAATCATCTCCCCCGCATGCGCCGCGACCAGCGTCGCCCCCACGATGCGATCGGTGCCGCTCGCCAGGTACACCTTGAGGAAGCCCGCATCATCCCCCTCCAGCACCGAGCGGTCGTTCGCCGTCAGGTCCACGCGCCCTCGTCAGGCGTCGCCCCACGTGCGCCACTTCGGGCGACGCCTGGTCACGCGGGGACCACCAAGTCGCGATTGCCCCGCCACCCATGCCGAAGAAGAGCGCATTGGCCGCCGCCCGCCGCGCCTGCGCATCGGCCACGTGCGTGAACTGCAGCGCCGAGCCACGTCGCCGATCGCGTAGATCCGTCGGTTGCTTGTTTGGTAGCGGTCGTTGACCGTCACGCCGGCGCGCGTGGTCGCCACTCCTGCCGCCTCGAGCCCCAGCCGTTCCACGTTCGGAGTGCGACCGGTGGCGACGAGCAGGCGATCGGCGTGCAACACCGAGCTGCCGTGCTCCCCCGCCAGCTCCACCGAAAAGACGCCCTCCGCATGTGCCACGCTGGCGATGCGCGCGCCGTTCACCACCCGCACACCGTCAGCCGCAAGCGAGCGGGCGACGATCGCGGCCGCGTCGGCATCCTCGCGCGGCAGCACGCGGGAGTCGGTGTCACGAGCGTGACCTCGGTCCCGAAGCGCGCAAACGACTGCCCGTCCTGTGCCGATGGGGCCACCGCCAATCACCACCAGCCGCTCAGGACGTTCGGTGAGGGAGAAGATCGACTCCCGTTGGTATCAGTACCGTGTCCGACAACCCGAGGAATGGAGTGGACGCGCCGCGTGCGCCGGTCGCGTGATCGCCCGCCGAAAGCGGAGCGTCGCGCCACCGACCATGAGCGTGTCGGCGCCGGTAAACGCCCCTTCGCCGATGAAGACATCGACACCGAGACCGGCAAAGCGCGCCACGCTGTCCACGTCCGAGAGATGGGCTCGCAGCGTGCGCATGCGGGCCATCACCGCTCCGAAGTCTCCGTCACCTGCAACGGCCGGCCCCCCGAAGTCGCGGGCCGCCGTGCGCGCATCGTGCCACGCCCGCGCCGCGCGGATGACCGCCTTGGACGGCACGCAACCGAAGTTGAGGCAGTCGCCGCCAAACATGTGACGCTCGACGAGCGCAACGCGTGCGCCCAGCCCGGCCGCGATCGCTGCCGACACCAGCCCCGCCGTCCCCGCCCGACCACTACAGGTGATATCGGTCCCCGGGGTCGGGTTGCTCCACCCACTGGGGCGACGTTGCGCAGCAGCTCGGCGTTGGCGCCTTCATACGGAGAGAGCTCCACGGGAGACGGCCAGTCGACCGGTCGCGTCTCGTGAGAATTGGCAGGCATTGAATGGCTTCGGTAGTCGGTCGTCGTCGAGCGTCAAGTTACCCGGCGGCCGGGAGTTCCACGTTCGCCATACGGAACTTCCTGCGCGACTGGCGTCTTTCAGCGTCAGATGCCCATCGCGCGTCTCCCGTCTTCGTACCGCGCTCACCACCGCGCTCGCGCTCGTGGCCGTGCTCGCCGCGGCACCGCTCGCCGTCCGCTCCGGGCGCAGGGCCACCACCGCAACTGCACGCGCCGTTCGATTCGCTGCGCCGCTTTGTGCGCGACGGCCTCGTGGACTACGACGCCATGGCGCGCGCGCCGCAGTTTGCCGCCTACCTCGGCACGCTCGCGCGCACCACCGAGGTCGACGGTTGGCCGCGCGCCGAGCGCTCCCGCCCTGCTCATCCAACGCCTACAATGCCTACACCATCGCCCAGTCACCGCGCGCGTAACGAGCGTCGCTCCATCCGCAACATCAACAAGTCGTTTGGTGTCGTGGGGAGCGGTGCGTGGGGCGAGAAGATGGCCGCCATTGGCGGTGTGACGCTCACTCGACGAGATTGAACACGAACGGATTCGCCCGGTCTTCAAGGAGCCACGCATCCACTTCGCCCTCGTCTGCGCCGCCCGGGGCTGTCCCCCGCTGCGCGCCGAGGCGTATCGCGGCGACGTCCTGGACCAACAACTCACCGACCAGGCGCGGGGCTTCCTGCTGCGCTCCCCCACGAAGAACCGTGTCGACGTCGCCGCGGCGACCGTCCTACCTGAGCCCGATCTTCAAGTGGTACGGCAGCGACTTCCGGGAAGGACGAGGCGCACGTCTGCGCTACATCAATTCGTTCTTCCCCGACGGCGCTGAGGCGCAGCTCCTCGCCACCGGGCGAGCGCGCATTCGGTGGACCGACTACGACTGGAGCCTCAACATCCTCGGCAAGGCTCAATGATCGCGAACGCGTCCGACGACGCCGGGAGGACTGCGTCAGGCTCACGGTGAGTGGCGCACGCCGTCAGGCGGCGCAAACCGTCGCATGAAGCGGCGATCGAGCCAGTCCTTCCACCGCATCGCCCATCGTCCCTGGGCCACCAGCCCCCCACAGGCCAGCGCCGTTCCATCCCCTGCGTTGGCCAGCGCCAGAACCGCTGCTGCGGGCGATAAAGCGTCCGGGCGCGCCCCATCACCGAGTGCGTGGGCCAGCGCGAGCACCAGCCGCGGCCCCATGCGCACGGCGTACACCCCGCCTTGGGCGTGTCGGGCCACGACGCGAGCGACGCCGAGTCGCCAGCCGCAAAGACGCGGGGATCGCCGACTGATTGCAGCCGGTCGTCCACCAGGAGGAAGCCGCGCGCATCAACCGGCAACCCGCTCGCGGCCAGCCACGAGGCCGCTTCTCCCCCCGTGGCCCACACCACCAGGTCGGCCCGACGCCGCTGCTGCTCGCCGGCATGCTGCAGCGTGATGCGTCCGGCATCGAGCTGCACCGGAGTGGTCGCCAGCCGCAACTCGATCCCACGCGCTTCGCACACGCGCTCGAGTCGCCGCGATACCCGCGGATGACGGTCGCTGGCGAGCACGGTGTCGCGCGAGACGAGGGAGACGCGCACGGACTGGCCGCGCGGCGTGCCTTCAAGCGTGCCTGCAGGCAGGCCGCGCGACGCGACGCCGTTGGCCCGCGTCCGGATGGCGAGCGCCAACTCGACCCCGCCATCCGCCGCCGACCACCACCACCTCTCCGCCCCTTCTGCGCGCGAGGGCATCGAGCCGCTCACCGATGGTGCGAATCGCCGCCAACGGCTTCACCGCGACCAAGCTCCAGCCACACCGGGGATGGCCTTCCACTCACCTGCGAGCCCACGGCAATGGAGCAGACGTCGTACGGCGCGGTGGTGCCATCGGCAAGCGTGAGCGTACGAGCGCGCGGGTCAATGGCTGTCACGTGCGCAGGTACCAACGTGCCGCCAGCTGCACGTACTGCCGCCGCGACGTCGATCGACAGTTCGTCGGTCGTGTACTGCCCGGCGAGCCATCCGGGGACCATTCCGCTGTAGACGTGGCGCGCCTCGCCCGTGCACACCACCAGGTCGCACGCGGGGAGCCGTCCCTGGCGCGCCGCTTCAAGCACGAACAGGTGCGAGTGCCCAAGTCCCGCGAGGACGAGGCGAGGGCGGTCAACGGCATCGGGGAGCGGTTGCACCAGCTCGCCGGAACGTTCGGTCACGTGGGCTGGAACCCTTCGGCCTGCAGGACTGACCGCCAGTCCGTCGGGTATCGACCGGCTCGCGTCGCACCTGTGCGACCGCGCGCAGGAACGCACGCTCGAACTCGGCGTGCGGATGGCAGCGCCCGCACACGGCAGTGCGCCTCGATCCTGCATGCGCTCAGGGGTCAGCTCGCCATCCGGGTAGTCCCAGAGTTGGCGCATCACTTCATGCAGTTGATCATCGGCATCGTGGAACGACTCCGTGGTTCACCGCTCACCGCGGTTACTCGCCGCGCCCAGTCCGGCGTCGCGCGCGTGGTGATGAGCTTCTCCTGCAGAATGCGGCGCGCGCGAAAGAGACGGGAACGGACCGTCCCGATCG
>JADKAQ010000038.1 GCA_016719105.1 Gemmatimonadota bacterium
AGCGCAGGAACAGGCGCAACCGGCCGTCATCGGTGGTGGCGATCGACGACTCGGCCGGGGTGGCGCCGCACGTCAACGACGCCATGACGCTCCGTGCGAACACGAGCCCACCATTTGTCGCCGCCTCCGAAAATGGGCTGCGCCCCACCTGCACGTCAGAAAGCCGAAGCCCCCGCGACCGCCACGCCTGCGGCGGCTCCAACGGCCATGAGGGCGGCCACTAGGACGATCCCCACCGCCGGCCGTGAGGATCGCGCATTGCGGCGGCCGAACTGATCGCCGTACCGCGCGGCGAACTCCGGGACGCTGCGGGTCGCCGATGCGACGACGTCGCCCCGAGGCGAGCTGGCGAGCTTGATGTTGTCGGTCGAAACTCGGCGCCTCGTGTCGCGATACAGCTTCTCGGCTTCCTCGATGGCTTCCTGTAGCGCTCTCGAGCGGGAGAGGTTCAGCGTTCGCAACTGCGACACACCACCCAGAGCCGTCCACGCGCCGGATCGAACGCCAGGCGTTCGCCGACGAGGAAACGTCTCGATCGATTCGTTACGGCCGAGCGGTTTATTGCAGAAGATGCAGGTCGAGAACATGGGGATGGGGTGGTCGCGTGCTGCAAACTACGTGGGGAGGGGGGCGGGGTTCAGGGGAGGAGCCGGGGGGCTGGAGGGCAGAATGGGTGCGGATTCGAGCCGGTCTGGTTCGCCCGCCCGGTTTCCGCGCAGGCGCGCTGCCCCTGAGGTCGCCTCGACCCTTGTTGACGGTCTCCGAGCGTGTCAGGTTCGGGCCCGGGGAGCGCGCCGGCTCCGCCGGCCCAGTCGCCTCTCGTCCCGCCAGGCATGCTGCCCTCTCGTGTTCTCCTCCTGTCCTCGGAGCCCTGCTCGTGCTGTCGCCCGACTCGTCCGCGGCCCAGGCGTCGTCGCAGCCGTCGCCCTCCCCAAGGCGCACCGCCGACGGGAACGCCTGCGGGCCGACTGGGCCAACCGCGCCGCTACCGCGCTGACAACGCCGTCCTCTGGCGCTCCGCCGCTGGCGAGCAGCGCGTGGTCTTCATGGGGAACTCGATCACCGAGGGGTGGGCGCGCCTACTTCCCGCACGATGTTCCCCCGGCAAGCCCTATGTCGGCCGGGCATCGGTGGGCAGACGACGCCGCAGATGCTCGTGCGCTTTCGGCAGGACGTGATCGCACTCAAGCCTGCAGTAGTGGTGATCCTCGCCGGGACCAACGACATCGCCGGCAACACCGGGGCGTCGACGCTGGAGATGATCGAGGACAACCTGGCGTCGATGGCGGAGCTGGCGCAGGCGAACGGGATCAAGGTCGTGCTGTCGTCGGTGCTCCCGGTTTTCGACTATCCCTGGCGTCCGGGGCTCGAGCCGGCGCCGAAGATCGTCGCGTTGAACGCGTGGATGAAGCAGTACGCGGCCGCGCACGGGGCGGTGTACCTCGACTACCACTCGGCGATGGCCGATGCGCGGCAGGGGATGCGCGCCGACCTGGCTGGCGACGGAGTGCACCCTAACGACAAGGGGTATGGACTGATGGCGCCGCTCGTGGAGCGGGCGATCGCGGAGGCGCTGCGTGGACGTCAGGAGGCTCGCTGAGACGAACGCCGAGAGCGCCGGGCACGCCGGGCCTGATCGGGTGTAACAGCGCGATGCCCGGACGCTTTTCAGCCTTCGCCCCACCGGACGGAGTTTCGTGATGCGCACACTCACGCGTCTGATCGCCGGATCGTTCGTCAGCGCGGTGCTCGCCGCCTGCGGGAGCGACCCCGCCGAACCAGGGACGAAGGACCCGGCAGCCGTCACGCCAGACTTCCAGCGCGGCGTCGGGTCGCCATGGGCGGGGGCGAGCGTTGGAAACGGCCACGAGTTCGGGCTCGATCTCGCCGTGAGCCGCAACGGCCGGTCGGCCTATATACGGTCGACCACTGCGCGTCCCGACACCGGGCAATTCGGTTTTGTCTCGCAGGCGATTTCAGCCGCCGGCTATCGCGGCCGGCGGGTGCGCCTCTCGGGCTACGTAAGGGCCGACAGCGTCGCGGGGCGAGGCGCCGGACTCTGGATGCGTATCGATGCGCCAACGCGCACCGTCGGCTTCGACAACATGATCGGGTATGGCCGAGCGATCCTCGGGAGCAGCACGTGGACCAACCACTCGATCGTGCTGGACGTGCCGAACGACGCGGTGGGGATCACGATCGGCGTGCTCCTGTCGGGGAGCGGGGTCGCCCGACTGGACGACGTCTCGTTCGAGGTCGTCGACGCGAGTGTGCCGACCACCGGAGTGCCGGCATCGCCGTCTGCCCCGTTCGACAGCGTGGCGGTCGTAGAGTACTTCGAGCGATTGGCGCAGGCCCCGGAGGACCTGGACTTCGAGGGGACCGGCATCCCGTTAAACCTGACCGTCGACTGGCTCAAGTCGGCAGCACGACCGTTCGCCACGGAGATGGCCGGGTCGGGCACGGCAGATCTCGCCGAACTTGGTCGCATCATCGGCGGGGCGCGCGGGCCCTCGAGCGCTACATCACCACCGGCCAGGGTGATCCGGCGAAGCTCCTGGCCGGACTCTACTTCTGGACGTGGAACACGCAGGAGGTGCTCGACTTCATCCAGTGGATGCGCACCTACAACGTGCGTGCAGGGACGCCGCGCATCCGCTTCTTCGGCTTCGACATGCAGTTCCCGCACCAGGCGCTGGACAGCCTCCCGGCCATGCTGGGTCGCGTGAGCGCGTCGGCGCAGGCACAAGGAGCGGTGGCCGTGCGCTGTTTTGACGGCGTGCGCGACGGCGCGCGGCGGTTGAACAGCGCGCCGTATGCGGCGCTCCCTGTGGCACAACAGGAGTCGTGCGCGGCGGGCCTCGCCGCGCTCGCCGACACTGCGCGCGCATCGCGCCGGGTGGAGCGCGCAGCTTGGCGAGGATGCCGCGTGGCTCGAGCAGTACATCACCCTGGGCCAGCAGTGGAGCACATGGCGCGCACCACCGACGCGACGCAGCTCTTCAACCGTCGCGACCGGGCGATGGCCGACAACGTGCTCTGGATTGCCGGTCGTGACCCGCAGGCGCGACTGTTCGCGTGGGCGCACAACGGACATGTGAGCCGGCGCCCCAACACCATGGGGCGTCACCTCGCCAACGCCCTTGGCGACCAGTACCGCAACGTCGCCTTCACGTTCGGCAACGGACGCTTCAACGCGGTGACACAGCTCGCCAGCGGCGCGTTCGGTCAGCTGCAAGTGCAGACGATCAACGGCCCCGACGGGGGATTCACGCTCGAGGGGATGCTCAACGCCACGCTGGAACCGCATCTCATTCTCGACACGCGCAAGGTCCTGTCGGGCGAGACCGGCACGTCGGTCCTGAATCGGCGTCCGGTCTTCATGCGGTCGATCGGCTCGGTGTACTCGCCCACCAATCCACTCACGTACTACGAGCGCGTCCTGTTGCCGCAGGACTACGACGGGATCATCTGGTTCGTGAACACCCGCGAGAGCCAGCTGCTGCCGTTCAACTAGGGCGGGAGGGGCGGGGGGCGATCGTCACCCTTGCGCGCCACGCCGTCCGCGTCCCCGATGATCACGCATGGCTGAACCCAAGACCACGCGCACCACCGCCAGCGTCGCCGCCTTTCTCGCCGCCATCGAAGATCCGAAGCGGCGCGCCGATGCACTCGCCGTCAAGCGCCTCATGGAGCACGCATCCGGCGAAAAGGCCGCGATGGGGGGACCGCGATCGTCGGCTTCGGGAGCTACCACTACGTGTATGCCAGCGGGCAGGAAGGCGACTGGCCGTCGTGGCCTTCTCCCCGCGCAAGCAGAACCTCGTCCTCTACATCATGCCGGGGTTCGATCGTTACAGCGAACTCATGGCGCGACTGGGGAAGTGCAAGACGGGGAAGTCGTGCCTCTACCTCAACTCGCTGCGCGACGTGGATGTGAGCGTGCTCGAGGAGCTGGTGCGTGCGTCGGTTCGTCACATGGCGACGAGCAAGGGGGCCGCCGCGGCGACGCGGGAGACCTCCGGCAAGACGACCAAAGCGGCGGCGAAGCGGTCGACCAAGACGAAGTAAGCGACCGCGCGCGATTCGCCGATCCGGCGCGCCCTTGTCCTTGCCGCGCCCGGTGGTGATGCTGAAGGCAGTTGCTGCGCCCAGCCCATTGCTCCTCCCACCCAGGCGCGCCGTCCTCCCGACACCCTGAGGTGTCACGTGCGTCGAGGCAGAGCTCCCCTGGTGATCGCCGTCGCGATCGCCTTCCTCCTGTTCATCGTCGTTCCCGCCGCGAGCGGCTTCTTTGCCGATCTCTGGTGGTTCCGCGAGATCGGCTACGACGTCGTCTTCGTCCGCACCGTCACCACTCGGCTGCTGCTCTTCCTCGTGGCGGGCGCCGTCGGGAGCGCGACGTTGTACCTCAACCTGTCGATCGCGCAGCGGGGCGTGGTCCCCGAGCCGGTCATGGTTCGGATGGGCGAGACGGTGGCACCCGTCGATGTGGCGGGGGCGACGCGTCGGCTGCGCCTGCCGATCTCCATCCTCTTCGGCATCGTCTTCGGGCTGGGCGTAAGCGCCACGTGGCAGGTGCTGCTCCAGTGGCTGCACCGCACGCCGTTCGACGTCGCCGACCCCGTCTTTTCACGCGACATCGGCTACTACGTCTTCTCCCTCCCGGCGCTCTCGGTCGCGTTAGGGATGATCAGCACGCTCGCCTTCGTCTCCCTCCTGGCCACGGTTCCGACCTACTTCTTTCGGGGCGACGTGGTCGTCTCGCCGCGACGCCTGCGCATCGAACCGTCGGCCGGCGCACCTGGCGATTCTCCTGGCGGTCCCCTTCGTGGTGACGGCGCTTCGCCTCTGGTTCGTGGACAGCGCCGAGCTGCTGTACTCCACGACTGGTCCGCTGGTGGGGGCGAGCTACACCGACCTGCACGCGACGCTCCCCGCCATCCGCGTGTCGGCGATCGCCGCCCTTGCCGCCGCGGTGGTCGTGCTCGTGGGCGGCGCGCGGCGGATGCTGGGGTGGTACGGCGTGCTCGCCGTCGGCGGCTACGTGTCGGTGGCCATCCTGGGACGCGGGATCGTGCCGGCGATCATGCAGAAGTTCGTCGTCGCCCCCACGGAGCTCACGCGCGAGACCCCCTACCTGGAGCGCCACATCGCCGCCACGCGACGCGCGTGGGGGATCGACAGCGTACAGTCGCGCGACCTCGAGGGGGTCCCGACGCTCACGCTCGCCTCGCTGCGCGCCAACGCGGCCACCATCGAGAACGTGCGCCTGTGGGATCGGGCGCCGCTGCTGCGAACCTTTGGCCAGCTCCAGGAGATCCGTACGTACTACGACTTCGTGTCGGTCGACGACGATCGGTACTGGATCGATGGCAAGTACCGCCAGGTCCTCCTCTCGCCGCGCGAACTCAACGCACAGTCGCTGCCCACGCGCACGTTCATCAACGAGCACCTGACCTTCACCCATGGCATGGGGCTCACGATGAGCCCCGTCAACCAGGTCACCACGCAGGGGCTCCCCGTCCTGCTCATCCAGGACCTTCCGCCGGCGACGACCGGGTCGCTCAAGGTCTCGCGCCCGCAGATCTACTACGGCGAGCTGGCCCAGGATTTCGTCTTCGTGGGGACGCGGCAGAAGGAGTTCGACTACCCCGCAGGGGAGGCCAACATCTACACCGCGTATGCCGGCAAGGGCGGCGTCCCGGTGGGCGGCCTCTTCCGGCGCATGCTCCTGGCGCTCCACTTCGGCAACTCGAAGGTCCTGCTCTCGGGCGACATCACCAGCGAGAGCCGCGTGCTGTACCACCGCAACATCGTCACGCGCATCCGCAAGGCGCTCCCCTTCCTCAAGCTCGACCGCGAAACCTATATCGTGGTCGCCGACGATGGAACGCTCAAGTGGATCCAGGACGCCTACACCACCTCATCCCGCTATCCCTACTCGTTTCGGTCGCCGGACGGCGTGACCTACATGCGCAACAGCGTGAAGGTCGTGATCGACGCGTACGACGGGACGGTCACCGCCTATGTCAGCGCCCCAACGATCCGTTGGTGCGCACCTGGGCAAGGTCTTCCGGGGATCTTCGTCCCCATCGACAGCATGGCGAAGGACCTGCGCGCGCACGTGCGCTATCCCGACGACATGTTTCGCGCCCAGACCGCGCTGTATTCGACCTACCACATGGACAAGCCCGAGGAGTTCTACCATCGGGAAGACCAGTGGCAGTCCCGGTGGTGACGCGCCCCGACGGGCGGTCCCCTTCATGCGGCCGACATCATCATGCGCCTGCCTGACGAGCCCAGGCGGAGTTCATCTACACTGGCCGTTCACGCCGCGCGGGAAGGACAACCTCGCGGCATGGATGGTGGCGCGCAACGACGGTGCGGAGTACGGAAAGCTGCGCGTCTACCGGTTCCCCCGGCAGTCGCTGGTGTTCGGCCCACGACAGATCGAGAACCGCATCAACCAGGACACCGAGATCGCACGGCAGGTCTCGCTGTGGGACCAGCGCGGGTCGGAGGTCATTCGCGGCGACCTGCTCGTTATCCCGATCGATCACGCGCTCCTGTACGTGCAGCCGCTCTACCTCCAGGCCGAGGGGGCCGCATCCCCGAACTCAAGCGCGTGCTGGTCGCCTACGAGAACCAGGTGGTGATGCGCGAGACGCTGGAGCTGGCGCTCCAGGCGCTCTTTGCCGGCGGGGGCGATGCGCCCATCACGCAGGCGGTGCCGGTGACCGGTGCCGTGGCGCAGCGCCCCGCCGCAGGGGCCGACACGGTGGCCGGCACCGCGAGCGCCGAACTGCAGAGTCTCGTGGTGGAGGCTCGGCGACGCTACCAGGCGGCGATTGAGGCGCAACGCGAAGGCGACTGGAGCCGCTATGGCGAGGAGATTCGGCGACTGGGCGAGTTGCTGGAGCGCATGGGGCGCAAGTGAACGCGGGCGTGGCGGGTCGTCAGCGCCGACCGACGAACCATCGCGACGGCGCGCCGCGCCACCGTTGCGTGCTCGCCGGATCCCCGCTACCGTCATCTTGGCATCCAATAGGACGGCGCATGCCGGGGAAGCTCGACATCAAGCAGGGGACCCTCGCCCTCATGATCCTCAGGACGCTCGACGTCCTGGGACCGCTGCATGGATACGGCATCGCGCGCCGCATCGAAGAGACGAGCAGGAACCGCCTCGCCCTCAACTACGGCACGCTCTATCCCGCCTTGCTCAAGATGGAGCAGGAAGGGGCTATCGCCGCTGAGTGGCGTCCGTCGGAGAACAACCGGCGTGCGAAGTACTACACGCTCACCCCCGGGGTGAAAGCTGCTCGCGCGCGAGACACGCGAATGGATTGAGACCGCCGACCTCATCGCCGCCTTCCTCAACCTCCGGCCGGAGTCCTGAGGCGGTTCGTCCGTCTCGAGCTCGCGCGGACGCGTGATCCAGAATGCCTGTGCAGCGCGGCGGCTTTTCTCCCTGGTGGCGCGGCGAAACACGGATGTCGAGTGTCGCGTAGCAGAGGTAGAATGCGCCATTCACGGGCATGCGACGACTCGGCGTGAGATCCTCGATGTGATACCCTGTCTGCTGGCGACCGTTGCGGCACTGTCATTCACCACACTGGCGCGTGGGCAGTCGCCCGCCCCCACGCGCATTCGCCTGAGCCGCGACACCGTCGTCGCCGGGATTCGTTGCGGTCCCACCGGTCGCGCCTACGCTGCACTGCACGCCAACGGGCACGCTGGAGGAATGCCCGCTCGCGGCCGACTCGCTCGTCGAGGAACCTGCTGGCCAAGGAGCTGGATTCGCCTTCACCCCTGGAGGGCATCCTCGACGGCGCATGGTTGCTGCGCGACGCCCAGCTGCAAGGCATTCCCTGCAAGGGGACCGGCTACAAAGGGGTGGGCGGTGCGATTTCATCCGGACGGTCGGCTCGCGCTCTGCTATCTCTCGCGCGAGGCGACCATCGACACCATTCCCTGCAAGTCCGGGGCGTTCATCAGCGAACTGTCCGGATCGACGCAGGTCATGCTGCACCATAACGGCAAGCTGCAGTCGTGCCGGGTGGCGCGCGACGTGACGTACCGAGGGGTGGCACTCAGGGAGAGGAAGCGTGTGCGTCTCTCCCCGATGGCGCGCTCGTCGCCGCCCCGGCATCGCCGGGCGCATGACCGGCACCCAGCCGTCGCCCGACCGTGTGCCGATCGCCATGCGCGGCTGGCTGCGGGCGACGTCGTTAGGTTGGCTGCTCGGCGTCCCCTGCATCCTCGTGTTGGCGCTCGTTGGCGAGGCGATCGAGATCGGGGGGGCACAGGTGCTCGTCGGCCTGGGGATGGGGATCGCGGTGGGGCTGCTGCAGGGGCGGGCAATGCGCCCCGTGCTCGGAGGTGCGTGGCCGTGGGTGGTGGCCTCGGGGGTGGGACTCGCGCTTCCTTTTCTCATTGCCGATATCGCTGCCCTTCGGGAGTGGGAGCTGCGCTACTCGCTGCAGTGGTGCGTCACGATCGGCGGGGTGATCGTGGGGGCGTGGCAGGCGCTGCTCCTTCGCGCGCGAGTGCACGGCACCGCGTGGTGGCTCGCGGCGAGCGCCCTCGGCTGGACGCTCGCCGGTACGGCGCGCGCGGCCGATGCGCTCACGGGCACAACGTCGGCGCGGGATTGCCGGTGCGCTGCTCTTCCTGGCGATCGTGGCGGCAGGAGGCGTCGTGCTGGGGCTCGTCACCGGGGCCGCGCTCCCTCGCCTGGTACCGCGGGGATCAGGAGGGCGGGTCGCTGCGGAAGGTTAGGGAGGTGCCGAGCTAACGCGTCGACGTGCACCACCGCGCGAGGTCGTCCAGCGTGACCTGCTCGTCGCCGTCGGACGCGTCGTCGTCCGGCACGAGCGCCGGCGTCCATCCGCGGCGCGTAGCAACCGGGCCCCAACGGCGGTCGCCCCTTCGATCGGCGTGTCCGCGGTAGATGCTGCGCGCCACGACCACCGGCACCGCCCCTCGTGCCGACGCGACGCCGGCCGGGGGAATCCTCGATGGCGACCGCCTCGTGCGCCTCCACCCCAGCAGCTGCAAGGCGCGCTGGCCACACCTCGAGGTCGGGCTTCTTGTGCGTCACGTCCTCGCCGCCGAGGACGGCGGCGAACCAGTCGCGCCACGCAGCGCCCAGGTGCTGCGAGAAGAGCGCGTCGATGTTGGCGCGGCTGGTGGTCGTGGTGATCGCCATCGGCACGCCGCGGGCGCGACACTCCTCGAGCAGGGGGCGCACACCGGGGCGAAACGAGATCCCCCCCTGGGCGAGCCGCGCCGCGTAGGCGACGTTCTTGGCCGCGTGCAGGGTGCGCGCGAGCGCCTCACGCTCCGCGAGGTCGGCAGGCGCATCGGGGCGCGACGCCATGTCGTGCAGCAGGCGCTCGCGCCCGCCGGCAATCGCCAGCAGTGCGCCGTAGTGCTCTACGCTCCACCGCCACGAAAATGCCGTGCGCCTCGAACGCCTCATTGAAGGCGACGCGATGCCCGTCGCGTTCGGTCTCGGCGATGGTGCCGTCCACGTCCCAGAGAGGACGGCCTTGAGCACTGTCGTACGGCGAGGTGAGGCGGTCATGCGGTGAAATCAACTAGCCTCTCACGTGGCGCGCCACCAACTTCCGTGGGCCGTCGCCCCACGCCCCCTCAGCCGCAACGCCCCTCATGACCGATCGCACGCTCGTCCTCACGCTCGGCGTGGTGCTCGCCATCCTGCTCGCCTGGTCGGGGATTGCGCCGTACGAGCGCAGTACCTGGCTCATGGAGGTGGCGCCGATCTTCATCGCCGTCCCGGTCATGGCGTACTCGTACCGCCGCTTTCCGCTGACGCGACTGCTCTACGTGATGATCTTTGTGCACAGCGTGATCCTGCTGGTGGGCGGGGCATTTACGTATGCGCGCGTCCCCTTCGGCTTCTGGATGCAGGAGGTGCTTGGGATCGACCGCAATCCGTATGACAAGATCGGGCACTTCGCGCAGGGCTTCATCCCGGTGCTGGTCGCGCGCGAGGTGCTGTCGCGCGGTGGCTACGTTAGGGGAAGAAGATGCTGACCTTCATCTGCATCTCGATCGCCATGGCGATCAGCGCCTGCTACGAACTGGTGGAGTGGGGGCGGCGCTGGCGCTGGGGCAGGGGCCGAGGAGTTCCTCGGGACGCAGGGCTACGTGTGGGACACGCAGTCGGACATGTGGTATGCGTTGCTGGGGGCGAGCAGCGCGTTGCTGCTGCTCTCACGCCTGCACGATCGCGAGATCGCTCGGCTCGGTCAGCGCAGGTAGCGCCGCGCCACCTGCTCCAGCCGGTCGTCCTTGGCCGTCTCGGCCTCGACGAGGATCTCCTCGACATACGCTCGCAGTGTCGGCTCGCCCCACAGGTAGCCGGTAGCCCGCTCGGCGAGCTGCGTCTCGTTGACGCGCGCGGCCTCGAGCAGCGCGCGCGCCGCGGCTCGGTCGTAGCCCGGGTCGTCCCGCTCGGGGAAGGTCGTAGTGGCGGCGGGCATCTCCCCTTCCGCGTCGTCTCTCAGGAATGCGCGCGACATGTGCGGATCGGCTCTCGTGTGCGCCGTGGCGACTGGTTGCCCGGAAAGGTAGCGCCGGTGCGGGGTGGAAACCCTCCCGGGCCTACACGTGTCGAACCTCCGACGTCGATCCTTTCAACCTTTCGGAGCCTTCATCCATGACGCCACTCGTTCGGGCCGCCCTCATCGCCGCGGCCGTGATCGCCCCTGCTGTTTCAGCCGTCCCGTCGCAGGCGCAGGGCGCCCCCGCCCTCGTTGGCACGTGGACCCTCTCGTACGAGCGCGGGCGCCGAATGGAGAACGGTGTCGTGACGCCGATCATGGGCGAGTCCAGGTTCGAGGTCGCCCAGTCGGGCGACTCGCTCCTCGCGACGCTGGCCCCCGGGGCGCGCCCCGATGGCACGATCCCGCCCCCCGCCACCTTCGGCGGTCGCATCGCCGGCGACTCGGCGGTCTTCGTGCAGAAGCAGAAGGCCACCTTCAACATGAACGGGGAAGAAACGACCCGCGACATCTTCCTCACGTGGGTGCTGCGGGCGAGCGGCGAGACGTTGACCGGGACGCTGGCGCGCGAGATTCCCGGCATGGAGGCTGCGGGCGACATGATGGCACCCTCGCCGGTGAAGGGCGTGCGGGTCAAGCGTTAGGCGGCTCCGCGCGTCGTCCCCCGTGGTCAGCGCTGCACCAGCTGCGGCCTGGACCAATCGATGTCGGCGGGGACGCCTTCGAAGACCTGGAGGCGTCCCGCCAATCCTACGGCTTCACCTCCACCACCCCGCTCATCCCGGGGTGGATGGTGCAGTCGTAGAGAAAGGTCCCCAAAGGCGGAAAGGTGCGCGAGACATCCGGGTCGTTGGTGATGTTGATGTCCGCCGGGGCCCCCGCCGCCGCGCCGAAGATCACGTTGTGCGGCGTCGCGCCGAACCGCCACGTCACCGTCCCGCCGCGCGCGAGCTGCACGAGCAGGGGGACGAAGACGTTGCCGGGCATCGTCACGAGCACGGACGAGGAAAGCCGGCCGGGTCGACGGTGAGTGAGAGCGCAGCGGTGACCCGCTGCGTCCCGCTAGGCACGGTGATGGCGACGGACGTGGTACCGGCCGCTGTCGGTGTACCGTCCACGAGACCGGCAGGTGACAGCGAGAGTCCGGCGGGGAGCGGCGCCGCTGTCGATCTACCAGGCGTTGCCTCCCACGCCACCGGCGCGCCTGCAGCTGCACGGTGTAGCGCTCCCCGACTTTCGCGTTGGGGAGCGCCGTGGTCACGATGCGCAGCGTGGGCGGCAGCACACGCAGCGTGTAGCCACGTTCGGCGCTCAATGGACCACGCTCGGCGCGCACGCGAATGGTCGCGTCGCCCAGCGGACACGCCTAACGTCGCATCGGAGAGCGCCGTCGTGGTGATGACCAACGGGGGCGGGACGACGGTGAGGGTGAAACCGGTCGTACTCGTCACCGAGCCACTGCTCACCTTCACCGACAGCGACTGCGTCGCCACCTGCAACGGCATCCCCGACAGTCGCCCCGCCGCCGTGAGCGTGGGGCTATCGGGAGCGTCCCGCCCATCAGCTCCCAGCTGTACGTCCCCGTCCCCCGGTCGCGGCCAGGGGAGACGTCGTACGGCACACCAACCGTCGCTTGCGGGAGCGCGGCGCTGGTGGTGATCACGACCGGCGGCGTCACGGGGACGACAGCCTTCTCGTCGCCCCCGCAGCCCGGCAGGGCCACGACGAGCGCGACGACGAGCGCGCTGCGCCAGACGGCGCGCAGGCGACGCATCGCCGCGCTCGACCTCACCATACGGCGAGGATGTAGTAGTAGTCGCCCTCGATCCCGTTGATGATGGTGATCCCGGGTGTCGGTGTACCGATCCCGGTGACGCCACGGTAGGTGTCGCTCGCCGAGACCGGGACCTGCGCCACCGAGATCCAGAGTCTGCTGGTTGGTGCTCCACGTAGCAGGCAATGAACGGCAGCGTGTTGTTGGCCACAGCGCTCGCGGGCAACGGCATGGTGAAGGTTCCCGACGCGTCGAAGCGCCCGGTGGCCTGCATGCGGTTGGCGGTCGGCCCGGCAGGTCCCTGCGGCCCGGGGGCCTGCGGGCCGGTTGCACCTGCCGGTCCCTGCGGCCCGGTGGCGCCGGTGGGTCCGGCGGCCCCGGTGGGACCCGTCGCCCCGCTCGGCCCTGCAGGGCCGGCAGGCCCCGCGGGGCCCGTCGGGCCCATCGCCCCCGCGGGGCCCTGGCAGGCGGCAACGATGGCCGCGACAAGGAGCGAACGCAGCACGGGAGAAACGACGGACGAGGCATCAAGCGAGTCCTCCGGCGCGCGCGCCGGCGTGGTGACAAACGATGGAGAGGAAGTCCGGCAGGTGCATCAGGCGCCCGGCCCCTGCCGCAGCAGGCTCCGGCGGCGCGGGAGGGCGCTGGCCGGCGCGGCGGCCCCCGTGGTGGTGATCCCGCGCTCCACCGGGACGTAGCCGGGGAAGATCGTCGTGAGGTTGGGGTTCCCCAGCCGGTACTTCACGATCTCGGCGAGCAGGTCGCGATGGTCGATGGTGACGCAGGTCCTGCCCGTCCTCGAGCTGGGCGCGCTGCAACCCGGGCCACTGCGCCATCACGCGACCGCCGGCAATCCCCTGGCCCATGAAGAAGGCGACGCTGGCCCGCCCGTGGTCGGTCCCCTGCGAGCCGTTCTCGCGCGCATTGCGGCCGAACTCGGAGAAGACGACCACCGTCACGTTGTGGCTGCCGGCCCCTTGCATCACGTCGGCCCAGAAGGCGCCGAGTGAGTTGGAGAAGTCCTGCATCAGGGTGTGCATCGTCCCCGACGTCGGCCCCTGGTTGGCGTGCGTGTCCCATCCGCCGATGTCAGGTGCGCCGCCTCGAGCCCGGCATCGCCCTTGATGATCGCCGCCAGCGCCCGCAGCCCCTTCCCGAAGTCGGTCTGCGGATAGACCGCGCCGTTGGCGGGAACGTACTGCGAGAAGCCGATCGCCTTGAGCAGGTTCACTGTGCGCAGCGCGTCCTTGGCCGAGTCGCGCACCGGGGCCCAGCCGCCGGCGAACATGCGATCGAGGACGCTGTCGTCAGGCGCGTAGTGTCGGTAGTTCTCCGGCTGCGGAATGGGGAGCGTCTTGGGGGCCCCGGTGAGCGTGAGGCGCGTCCCCCCCCACCCTAACGGATCGCGCAGTGGCGCCGTCGGCTTCAGCGGCGCCGAGGTGAGCAGGTGCCGCGCCAGCCACCCGGTGGCGATCCGTAGTCGGCCGGCTTCCCGGCCTCGAGGTATGCTCGGCCTCGAAGTGCGATCGCGAGTTGGTCGCCGACTGCCCCGTCGCGTGCACGATGAGGAGCTGGTTGGCCAGGTAGGCTGGCCGCAGCCCCGCCATCCCCTGCGGCAACATGAAGAAGTTGTCGAGGGCGATCCCGCGCTGCTGCGAGGCGGCGTCGGGGCGAGGGATGGCGATGGTCGGGCGCCCCGAGTAGTACGCGGCGTCGCCGAACGGGGCGACGAGCGAGAGCCCGTCGGCGCCGCCGCGCATGAAGATCGAGACGATCACGTCGCGCGAGCTGTTGGCAGACTGCGCCCAGCGCACCTCCGGGAGCCACCCCGGCATCCCCGAGGGGAGGGCGAGGGCCATGACGTTCAACCCGGCGGTCACGAAGCCGCGTCGCGACAGCTCGCGGTACTCCTGACAGCCGCACTCGTCGTGTGGATCGGTCATGTCCCTGGGCTCAGTAATACTGGAAATCGGGGGAGCAGGCGGCGTAGTACACGGCCTGCTGCACTCGGCTATTGGACGTTGGGTTCACCTGCAGCCAGCGCGTGAGTTCGGTGGACAGCGACATCGTCATCTCGCCGCCGAACATGCGCCGGTTGATCTCGGCCACGACCCCCGCGGTGGTCGGCAGCTGCATGAAGGGCGTGGGAGAGAAGCGCGGATACTGCCCCACCTGTCCCCAGTTGCCCACCACCGACGACATGGCATTCCAGCGGTTGACCATCAGCCCCGCCCAGTACTCGGCGCGGTCGGGATAGCCGTCGGGGGTCTGCCAGGCGAAGATCTGGTGCGCCAGGTCCCAGAGGGAGCCGCTCACCCCCTCCCAGTTGTTCCAGTCGCTCCACGGATCGACCGTCACCCCGGTGGTGCGCAGCGCCGAGACGTAGTAGTGGAACGGACGCTTCAGCTTAGCCCGGGGCGTTTGCGAGGTTGTTGCGCGTGAGCACGGCGCGCAGCATCGCCTTGATGTCGCCACCGGTCGCGGTGTACGCGGCCGCGACGGCGTTGATCTGCGTGTTGGTCGGGTCGGGACGAATGAACCAGCGCAGCAGCTTGGTGGCGATGTGGCGCGCGGTCGCCGGATGGTTGATGAGGAACTCGGCGAACGTCATCGCCTCGTCCATCCCCGCCGTCCCCCGCCTGCGGACGCGCCGGAAGTCGACCCCCATGACCGTCTTGGCGCCGGAAGTCGTGATAGTCGGCGCGATACAAGAAGTTGCGGTTACCGTCGATGGTCCAGCCGGTGAGGACGCGGGCGAGTTCGTGCACATCCTGCTGCGTGTAGCCCCCGTTCCACCCCACGGTGTGCAGCTCCATCAGCTCGCGCGCGTAGTTCTCGTTGACCCCACTTGGTGCTCCACACTGGTCGAGGTAGATGAGCATCGCCGGGGCGCATGCTGGCGCGCACCATGTCGCCGAAGTTGCCTAACGCGTGCTGCCGGATCGTCGCGGTAGTCGACCAGCCGGGGCGGGGAATTGGCGATGTTGAAGTGGTCGGTCCAGAA
>JADKAQ010000039.1 GCA_016719105.1 Gemmatimonadota bacterium
TTTGGCGGTACAACGTTTGGGTTCACCTGCAGCCGAAGGCTATCGCGCGAGCGGAGCGAGCGTACCATAACTCGGCTGACTGGTGCAACCCTCTGTTATGCGACGCGCAGGGGCTTGATGCGCGCGACGTCGTCCTTGATCGCTTGTCCGGCCTCCCAGAGATCGACACTGCGCTGGGCGTTGAGCCAGAACTCTGCGCTGTTGCCGAAGAGCCGGGAGAGCCGGAGCGCCATCTCAGGACTGAGCGCGCGCCGCTCGCGGAGCAGTTCGTTGACGGACTGCCGGGACACGCCTAACGCCTCCGCCAGCCCGGCGACGGTGAGCGCGTAGTCGGGCATGAAGTCCTCGCGGAGCATCTCCCCCGGGTGGGTGGGCCGCCGCTTCATGGTACGGGGATGCGGGATACTCATGCGAAGCACTCCAGCCTAGTGATAGTCGCACACCCGACGTCGTAGGCATCGCCGTCGACAAAGCGGAAACAAATGCGCCACTGATCGTTCACGGCAATCGCATGCTGGCCCTGCCGATCGCCGCGCAGCGCATGCAGGCGATTGCCGGGGGGCACTTTCAGGTCGTCGAGGGACGTCGCCAGGTCCACGTACTCCAGCTTGCGCCGCGCGGCGGGCCACGTCGGGCGGAAAGCGCTTGGCCGCGCCCGTGGCAAACAGGTCCTGCGTGCGTTTGTCGGCGAACGACTTGATCACGCGTCAAGTGTAACGCATCACGTGACGCATGTCAAATGGCGTCAGTCGGTTCGCATAACGTGGAGTTGAGCTGCAAGCACGTTACAACCGTCGCGGCGAAGCCGCATCTACAATGTGCTTGTCTGCTCCGACGCTTGTTATGCGGCCGGCTGCGCCGGGGCGCGAATCGTGCTGGGCCTCAGCACGCGGCCCCGGTTGAAGGTGAACCTGCAGTGAGTCGTGGGCGCCGATTCGCACCTGGATGATGCCGCGCCCCAGCGGTGCACCGCCGCGGACCTCCATCTCGTAGACGCCGGCAGGCACACGTAGAATCGCTGCGCCCGCAGAATCGGTTTCTACCATCCACGGCGACGATTCGGGCAGATCGGTGAAACGGCCATCGAGCCACCGGCGTGAAAGCCTCACTGGAACGTCGTGGTGGCGCGTCGGCGCTTTGCCCGCCATCGGATCGCTCGGCCCGTACACGCGCACGAGGAGCGTTGCAGCAGGGTGTCGCGAGGGCGTCTCAAAGCCGTACAGCCGGAGCGGCTGCGAAGGACAGTTGAATACGCCGCCGTATGGTTCCGGCAGCAAATCGAAATGCGGGCTGTACAGGACAACGCGTTCAGCGCGCGACCACTCGCGGACATCTACATCACGAGTAGGCGTGTCGAAGGAGCAGCCGAGGAACAGAAGCGCTAGGAGTAGAGGCATGCATCCTCTGATTGACCGCATAACGAACATGGTTCTGCTGCAATGCGGCCGCTGGGTGCCGCTCCTGCTCACGAATGGTCGGCCACATTGTCAGCAGCAACCGGCGTTATGAGGCCGCGATACGCTCCACGCGCTCCTGCCAGGCCGCGACAACCTCGGCCCACGGACGAGCAAGGAGTCGCACCAAAACGTCTCGAATCCCATGCCCGGGCGCCCGCAAGTACTCGCGGACCGCATCGACTCCTCTAGCCTCGTGCACGATCTCTGCGAGAACCGCTCCGGCTGCGTTGCGGATCTCCGACGGCACGCTCATGTCGTCGAGAATCCTGTCCAAGGTGATCTCGGGCTGGGCGGTGAGCAACGAATCCATATGGAGCACGGAACCCTTGTAGTCCCGGCCGGCAGTCCCACCACACCACGTTGGCACGCCCTCAGAGGCAAGAAGTGAGGTGCTGCTGCCACGGATAATGGGGAGCAGCACCACGTGCGCTATCTCGTGGCGGTATTCCTCGCCAAGCGCTGGGATGCCTGAGAAGACCTGGAAGTTGACGGGCTTCGCGAAACCTCCCGCAGCACCGAAGCGCCGCGGAATCACCACGCCAAGAAGTTCGAGGGCTTGGTCGACGCTCTCAGTGGCGTAGTAGTCGAGATGCGGCGGAGGGGCCACGTTGAACGCAGCGGCCAGTGAGTCCACAAACGCTGCGGACCGAGCTGCCCTTGAAGCCGTGAATTGCAGGGTCGGTGCGGTGAAAAACGTGACACGACCTCTGGTCTCGCGCGCCCATGATGCTGTCTTGTACGGCAGCGCATTGGCGAGGACCCATCGCGACCGCTTCCGGCGCGCGTACACGGTCATCGTAAGCTCTGGCGCCTGCGTCGAGGAGTCGCGCGCCGTGGTCCCCTCAGGCCAGAAGCGCGTGACAATCTGGTACGCCGTATCCGCTCGAGCGCTGACGGGCGTGACGCTGAGCACCTCGGGATCGCCCCGTCAGCGAGGTAGAAGCCGGCCAGATCATACATCGGCCACCGCTGCTGCTCCGTGGCATCCCAGAGCGGAGTGGGTTCGCCGGCACGACGCGCGAACTGCCCCTGTTTAGATGCGAGATACTCTTCCCATACGCGACGCGCCGCCAGCTCTGATGCGCGCGAAGGTGGCGAGGAACATGCACTTGCGCTCACCGCAACAAAGATGGAGAGGACACCTCGGAGTCTCCGCATGTGTCAGGGCGGTGCAAGCGGCAAGGACAAATCTCCGAAGATCACGTCAGCTTACAGCGACGCCTTCTCTGACCCGCATAACGCCATAGCTCAGTTGCAGCGGAGGGAAATAGAGCGAGCGGAGCGAGCGCACAATCGCTCGGTGGTCAACCGCAACCCGTTGTTAGGCCGCGCTTCAGGCACACGCTTCGAGACCGATTCCTGAGGAGCTGTCTCGGCGAACTCGTGTTGAATCGGCTTCTTGTGCCTGGGCTCATGGTAGCCTGGGGGGCCGAGTGGTGCAGGTAATGGCTGGACCCGTGTCGCCGGTCGCGTCCATGGCTCAGGCGGAAGGGTGCACCGGAATCGCCTGGCGTTCTGCCAACGCGGCGAATCGCGCCCCGATGCGTTCCATTTGAGCGGCACGCGCGCGGGCCCAACGCGGCAACCGAAGCGCAAGCACCGCCATCCCCGCCAATCCGACGACGCCTGAGAACGCGGTGAGCCCGATCGTCGCCCCCGCGGGGGCCACCGGCATCGCCGCGGCCATCACCGTGGAGAGCACAAAGGCGGCGGCGCCAAGCCTGAGAAACACCGGCCCTTCATCCTTGCGCGTGGTGAGTCGAAGCCGGTGTCCGGTTTCCGTCGGTTCAAGCAAGACATGCAGATTGCCGCTGGTCCACTGCCGGAATGCGCCGTCGCGACGCAAGGTGCCGGGCGCGTCGAACGTCTCGCGCAGCGCCACCACCAGCTGCTCCCACTCGGCATCCGTGAGCGCGCGGTCCACATACACGGTCCGCGCGACCCCCACGGGGAAGCCGAGACACTGGGTGTATTGCGTCGGGGCCAACGAACCGCGCCTGACCTCTTTGGCCGCCCGCGCGATGTGATCGGCGCCGATCCCGACCTCGGTAGCGATTCCGGTGAGCGCGGCCAGTGTCAGCCCGTCACCTGTGGGAAGGCTTCCGCCGCGCTCGGCCTCTTGCGCCGTGCTCGCCCGCTCCAGGATCTGAGCGACTTCCAGATCGTTGTACCGACGCTCGTGTGACACGCGTGATCGGGGCAGAGGGTGCAAGGGGAGCGGGCAAACGACTTGCTGGGCGCCATCCCAAGACTGTTTTCAGGGGTGCGCGGTAACTCGATTACTCTAACTCGCTCTGTCTGCAGCGCTTGTTAGGCGCCCCCAACGATGGGCGCCGCTCGCGCGGCAACGGACGAATGCGTCGCGTCCGGGCGTGCGCGAAGCGGCGACCGATCCCCGACGAACCAGAGATGCCCGAAGGGATCGACCAACCCACCCTGCCAGTGGGTGCCCCACGGCATCTGGTGATCCCGCACGATGTGACCTTCTTGGCGTGCGCCCTCGCGCATACCACTGCATTGCAGTGTGCGTGTCAGGAACCGCGAGCATCATTGACACTACCGGGGTCTCGGGTCGCGTTGCCATTCAGCATTCCTCCTCGTGAAACCTGCTCCGCTAGACCTTCCACTGCGCTCCCGGTGCGCCAAACGTGGCCGTCGGTAAGGCGGGCACCATCCCTTACGGCTCCGCAGGGTAGTACCACACGCGATGCACCAGCCCGGCACGCACCTCATACACGACGACGCTCGACTGCCCGCCCGCCCCAGCCGTCGGCGCACTCCAGCGCGTCCGCTCGTGCGTGGTGACCCACGGTCCCAGGGCGCGCACTGCCAAGAGCTCCGACTGGGCGGTGGGTACTTCGCGAAAGTAACGGGCCAGCAGGCGCTGAAAGGCGTCGACACCTCGTCCGCCGAGCGTGGCCGAGTCTCCCGCGACGTTCAGCCAAACCATCCCAGGTGAGACGTGCGCCATCATCGCGTCGAGGTCCTTTGCGTTGAACGCCGCCACGTACGCGCGCACGACCGCGATCGGGCTGGTGTCTCTTGGCGCGACCAAAGCAACGGCTTGGGCGGGCGCGTCCGTCGCGCCCAGCACCATCATCACGAGTATCGTCGTGGCTCGGATCATCGTAGACCGCTTCAGGAGGCTGGGGACGTTGCGCACTGCTCCGCCTAACGTTCGAGCTAACCGGCCGGCGGAGGCAAGCGCCGTGAGCCCGGACTGAGAAGGTGCCCCATGTGCCTCAGGCCGGGCGTACGGCGCTTGCCGTAGCGGGTCCGGCTGAGCGAGGGGCTAGGCCTCAGCGATTGCGGCAATCGAGAGCTTTAGCCCCGGATTCTGGCAGGCAACTTGGCGCCTTGGCGGGCTGGTGGATCGGATGGGAACCACCTGAGCCACTCTTCATTCATGCCCGCGAAGTCGTCTTCGTCCGCAAGCACCACGGTGACACTGACGATCTTCTCCAAGCTACTTCCGGCCGCTTCGAGGATGGCTTGTATGTTGGTCAGGCACTGCCGCGTTTGTTCCTGAATCGTGGTTCCCTTGAAACCACCGGTGGCGGGTCAGTCGGAGCAGTGCCGGACACGAAGACGAGACCGGCGGCCTTAACCGCTTGGCTATAGGCTGCGGGCGGCTTGCCGGCCTTGGGTGTAAACACGATCTGTCGAGGCATTGAGCTTCCTTGGCTATTCAGGCAGGTGGGACGCGCAAGCGCCGGTTCTCTGAGGCCTAACGTTGAGCATCAACTGCGGCCGAAGGCAATGCAGTGAAGAACGTAGCCCGCGGACGGTAGCGAGCCTTTAGATGAAGCTCGAAGCCCGTGGCAATCTTCAGGTGCTCGTAGTTGTGAAACTCGAAGTGCCGGCCAGTCATTTCGCTCCAGGGAGGTTCATGTCCCTCAGAGAGCCCGCCTCCCGCTAGAGACTCGGCGACTGCAGCGCGATGCGCCGCGAGCGCTCTTCGCTCTGAGATCACGATGGTATCGGCGCATGCTCGAAGTGGTACGCGGTTTAGCTCGACGGCTGCCCAATCGCGATGCATATCATCGAGGTAGATGATGTGCGCACGACGGTAAGTGTCACTGTGACGCAGTTGCTGCTGCTTCGCCTCCAGCGTCGTCAGTGGCTTCATCGCAATGCGAGCGAGTGGTGGATTGTCGGCTAACGTTGAGCATCTCCTGCAGCCGCATCCAACCAAGCGAGCGCAGCGAGCAGACCTCAGTGCGACTGTCTGCTGCATGCGGTGTTAGGCATCACGGCTCGGCGATCTCGAGGTCGCGACAAATCTTGCGGGCCAGGAAGTCGTTGACTTCGCGATGTCGCGGCACCGTCGAGACGCGCCGCTTCTCGGGATTGAGGTAGACGGAATGACTGCCGCCTTCCCGGAGGAGGCGGCAGCCCTGCGCTTCCAGATGCCGAATGAGGTCGACGCGTTTCACGCCGCGGGGCTACGCCGAGAGGCGGAACGGTTCGCGAATTACGGTGGTCCCGACGAGGTCTTCTTCGGCGAGGGCGCGGTTGGTCTCGAGGACCAGGGTGACGGCTTCGCGCAGGTTTTCCCGGGCCTCGTCGAGGGTGGCGCCCTGCGTGTTGGCCCCGGGAAGCTCCTCGACAAAGGCGATAAACCCTTCGGGGACTTCGCGATACACAGCGGTGAACTCGACGGTCATGGGCGGGCTCGGGTCGGTGGTGTTCGGAATGTACGCCCCGTCAGCTCAAGAGGCAGGGGGCCGCCCTCAAATGGACGGGCGCCCCAACGGCTTCAATCGCGCCGTCGTTGCACGGTGGTCGCGCGTCCGGATCTGACGCGCGCGCCATCGTCGGACAGGTCGGGTGATGCCTAACGCATATGTTCAGCTGCAAGGCCTCCAATAGATGCGCGCGCAGCGCGCCTCCAGTGCAGCCTTGTCTGCTGCAACATTTTGTTATGCCGCAGCACACGTAACCCGAGTAATGGGGCAGCGCCCTGAGCTATGACAGCGTTGCCTGACGAGCGTCTGCGCCAGCACTGACGCCCCGGGCGCGCCGCTGGACCGCGTGGACACTCTGCGAACCATGGCAGGAGAGCCGCCACTCAGGGGATTTCGAAGGTCCAGCCCGCGAACCAATATGCCCCGAGCGATCAACCGCTCCAGCCACAGGGCGTCGTGCGCCACGAGCACGTCGACGCCGGTATCCATCACCTGCTTCAGCCAGCGCACCTGCCGGGCCGAGGCCGCGTCATCCTCGACCACGCCAAGTCGCTTCTTGGTCTCGACTGCGTTCGGACGCTGCTCCCGAATCCCGGCCATGTTCCATGCCACGTCGCCCGCGAGGATGAGTTCCTTGCCATCGGCCAAACGGACGTAGACAAGCTGCGACCCAGGGGTGTGTCCTGCCGCACGGATGAGCACCACGCCGGGTGCGATCGACATATACGGATCGTAATCGACGGTCAACACACGGGCCGCCTGCGCGGAATCGACCCCGGTGCCCGCCGGTGGCGGCACCAGCCTCGCCATCCACGCTGCCTGAGCCCGTGTGAACATCGCGTGCGGTCGGATGGTCTCGAAGAACTGGGATCGCATGATGCCCATGACGTGGTCCCAGTGCTCGTGTGTGATCACCGAAAGCCGTGCATCACGCAGCGCCACCTGAATGCTGTCCCATGTGGCGGTCGGCCAATGGACGTTCGGGCCGAAGTTCGAGTCCGGCGCCGCCGCATCCACGGTGATCCAACCGCGCTCGAAACGCAGCTGGTAGAACGGATACGTCAGGTACACGGTATCGGGTCCGGCGCCCTCGGTGCCAAAGCTCAGCGGCACCCGGTTACGCCCTAAGGCAACGACGCGCACCTGCTGTGGGCGGGATCCGGGAATGAACGCCGCCGCCCTACGCAGCTCTTCGAGGAAGCCGTCGCCAAACGGCGTGGCCTGCGTCTGCGCCGGCGTCGCCATCGAGAGCAGCAGTGGAATCGCGAGACTGCACAGCATGAGCCGGGCGCGGGACGTCGGAGCGTGCGTTGCGCTTACGCGTCGTGAGGGCAGCATGGGTAACACCGTTCGGGTTCGCGTGGATTGGAGAAGGCGAAGTACCGCGAGACAACGTGCGCAGGAGAAGAGCCGGACGCGAGCCGTCGCACTCGACTGAGGCCTTGACCCAGTTGGCCGGTAAGCTCCTGAGTGATTGGCGGCCTAACGTTTCAGTTGAGCTGCAGCGGAAGGCAATAAAGCGAGCGAAGCGAGCACACCATCGCTCCGCTGACTGCTCCAACGCGTGTTAGCCACCCGCCACGACTAGCCGATGTAGTGGCCGTACTGTAGGCCGCGATTCCGAAACCAGTAGGCGGTCATTCTATGTAGATCCCCTTTGCCCATCCAAGTCTTCTCACGAAGGTGGACAATCCACGCGATCCAAGTCTGCGCGGACGGAGTGGCCGGAATCTGATAGGCTCCCTCAGAGGAGTACGTGTCACAGGTCGCGCAGAAGGCGGCGATGCCAACGTTGACGGGGCGTTTCACCAACCAAAGCGCACCATCAATCTGTTGCCGCTGCGATTCGCGGAATGTCGCAACCGATGGATCGCGCGCCACCACTGCCGTATCGGAGAAGTGGCCCGCGGATGATCGGGAGAGGCTTGAATGGGGCGCGAACCGATTGGTCCGGGCTTCATTCGAGTTGAAGACGAGAACGAAGCCATCAGTAATTTGCGACCTGGCACGTCTCGCAAATCCGAGGACTCACGTCCGACATGACAACTCCTTGTGTGGCTAACGAAGCTGTAGGATAAGCCCCTGGCGCCCGCGATGTGGAAACGGAACCTCGGCACGGGACGGCGGGTTTGGGCTGGGAGCGAATCTGCGCGTTCCGCCCTTCCGCGTCGAGAGCCCATGGCCCGCTACAAGCCGATCGACACCAGCCCGCGCCTGCTGCCGGTCAACCTTGCCGCGCAACTGCTCCCGGGCACGTTCGAGCATGCGGTCGATCACCTGCTGGAGCACGCGATCGATCTGTCGAGCTTCGACGCCCGCTTCCGGAACGACACGACCGGCGCCCCGGCCTATCCGCCGGCGGTCCTGCTGAAGGTCGTGCTCTGTGCCTACGCGCGCGGGATCGTGAGCAGCCGGGCGATCGCGCGCCTGTGCGAGGACCACGTCACGTTCATCGCGCTGTGCGGGGCGCGCACGCCGCACTTCACGACCATCGCCGCCTTCGTGAGCACACTCGGCACCGACATCGCCCACGTCTTCGCGGCGGTGCTCGCCGTCTGCGATCAGCAGGGCCTGATCGGCCGCGAGATGTTCGCGATCGATGGCGTGAAGTTGCCGAGCAACGCCGCAAAGCGCCGCAGCGGCAAGCGTGCCGACTTCGAGCGGCAAGCCGAGAAGCTCGAAGCCGCGGCGGCCACCATGCTCGCGCGCCATCGCGCGGCCGATACCACCGACGAGGCGCCGCCGGACCCGCCAGGGGGGCCATCATCGACGCGCCGCACGCGCGAGGCCGAGCGGGTAGCGCGGCTGGAGCACGACGCGGCGCAGCTGCGCACGTGGCTCGCCGCACATCCCGATGACCGACGCAGCGCCAAAGGCGCGGTGCGCCTGAGCAACCGCACCGATCCGGACAGCGCGAAGATGGCCACGGGCAAAGGGGTTGTGCAGGGCTACACCGCCGTGGCCGCGGTCGACGCCAAGACGCAGATCATCGTGGACGCGCAGGCCCATGGCACCGGGACCGAGCAGGAGTTGCTGCTGCCGGTCGTCGCGGCGCTCGCGCCGCAGTGCACGGCGACGACACTGATTACCGCCGATGCTGGCTACCACAGTGAGGCCAACCTGCGCGCGCTCGCGGCGTGGGACCGGCCGGCCCTCATCGCCGACAACGGCATGCGCGCGCGCGACGAGCGCTTCGCCACGCAGGGCCGACATCAGCAGGGGCCCGATCCGCTGCACGACAAGTCGCGCAGCACCGCCACGCTCCCGGTCTATCAACCGCGCGACTTCACCTATGACCCGGTCGCGCGTACCTGCGTGTGTCCGGCGGGCAAGTCGCTCTATCGGAAGGGGAAGGACCTCGTGGTGAAGGGCTATCGCGGCGCGCAATTCCGTGGGGCCAAACGCGACTGCATGCCGTGTGCGCATCGCACGCGCTGCCTGCGCACACCCGAGCGCACGGAGACGCGGCAAGTGATGTTCTTCGACGGGCCCGCGCCCGATCGGCCCGAGAGCTATACCCGGCAGATGCAACGCCGCCTCGACTCGGCCGAGGGCCGCGCGCAGTACGGGCGCCGCTTCGCGACGGTGGAGCCGGTCTTCGCGAACCTCCGGCACAACAAGGGACTCGCGCGCTTCACCCTGCGCGGCCGCACCAAGGTCGACGGGCAGTGGAAGCTCTTCTGCCTGGTCCACAACATCGAGAAGCTCGCCCACGCGGGGTACGCCGCCTAACGGCTCGGGAGAGCGTCCCTTCGCGCCTCACACACACCGTTAGGCGCTGGCACACGGTCCACCGGCCGTCCGACCCGCTTGCTCGTCGCGGGAGCGCATATCGAGCACTCGTCGGCCCTCGCAGTCGGCTTATTCTACATCCTCAACGTACTAGCTCAGCCGCCGCCGAAGGCAATAGTGCGAGCGGAGCGAGCACACAATAGCTCGGCGGTCTGCTGCAGCGCATGTTGGGCTGCCGCGCATCCCCATTCGCGTCAGAACCCAAGAGTGGTGCGGATCGAGGAGCGCGAACTGAAGATCTGGTCGATCACTGGTCTGAGAATGGCCGCTCTAATGACGGCACGAAGTCCGGCCTCTACGGTGAGATACAGATGCCTCCGGTGAGGCGTCAGGGCGTCCGCGCCTCGACCCACGCCGTGAACGAAACCAGATCGATGATCATAGGCCTCCTCGAGGTCTCGTTGCGTCCACGTCAACTCGGGCACGTACTGCGACAAGCAGCGCAATCGACGTACGAACTGTACCGTCGAACCCAAGCGCGAGCGCTTCGGCAGATCCTTGTCGTCGGTGTGAACAAGCGCCTCGAGCGCAGTAATGCATAAGGGCCAGCGCACGTCGATCATCTGCGTCCAGAAGATGTACTCGTGATACCAGAGAGCGCCTTTCACTCGAGCGGTGAGGGCGGTTGGGTCGAACGCCTTTAGGAGCGTGCGGAGCGCGACCACGTCATCGTCGCCAAACCAATTGGCGTCTTCGTGAGCATCATATGCATACGTTCCGAGTCCTCTCGCCCCGTACGGAATGATTTCGCGACGACGCCCCTGATCGCGAATGATACGTGCCGCGTAGTGGTAGCCTGTGCTGCTGGGACGAACCAACCGGGATAGTTGAAGGCACGTGCGGAGCCGATCGTCGGCGTCAAAGGCGTAGCGATCGGTTGGATTTGGTGGGTTCGTGCGGAAGCAGCCGTAGTGAGAAGGGAACTGGCGAATCGCTTTGAGCGTGTTGGCTCCGCGCTGCTCGCAGGCGTCCATGACGGCTTCCCGATCGGGATGCCGGCCAATCCAGAGATCTGGAGCGAGCAGGGTTCTTCTTCGTAGGAATCGCGGCCACACCAGGCGCGCGTCTGGAAAGTCCAGTGCACCCGTATTGAGGATGACGTCGACGGTTCGAGCATCCGACGAGTACGCGGTAGCAAACGGACGAGGGCGTGCCATTCCGACTCCGTGGAACCTCCGTCTCTGTTGGACAGCCTAACGTCCTGCGTCAGCTGCAGCCGAATCAAATAGAGCGCGCGAAGCGCGCGTACAACAGATCGGCTGACTGCTGCACGCAATGTTAGGCCGCATGCCTACTCCGTTCGCCGGCGAACGTGGTTCATCACCTTCTCACGCTGCCGATCGGACGCTTCTGCACGCTCCTGCATCTCTTCGACTTTCAGCAGCTCCGTAGTTCCGATCGTCGGTCGTCGAAGCGACCACCACGGCCTGGCCGCGCGCAGAAGCCGAGGTTGCAGGATGTTGGCACGGGTCACCGTTCTGTTGATGCTACCGTAGAACGTCGCGATGGTCGAGTCCAGCTCGGCAGTGACAATAGCACGATGCGGCGAGTCAGCAGGAAGCGCACGCAGGTCATCGACGCTGCGCCAGAATAGTGCCGCTTTGCGGTTCAGGTCGTGTAGCTGATTGTAGAAGAGCACGACGTCGCCCACGTCGTCGGTTGGCAGCTCTCCGATACGGTCGATTGCGGCGTCAAAAACGTAAGTGGAGAGGTGAAAGTCGCCGGGAATGCGCTTAGCGTCCGCCCGAACGATCATGCCGGCGAGGATCTGGAGATTGAGCGACACTTCGGCGGCGAGAATCTCCGCGATGCTTCGCTGTTCGCGCTTCGGGCGAAGCACGAGTTCCCATAGCAGTGTCGCGCCGGCGCCGCCGAAGAGGCCGGCGAGGAGGCTAGCCAGTTGCGTCATTGCGACCCGCTCCGTGCGGTGAACGTGCTGATTGGCGGCCTAACGTCCAGCTGAGCTGCGCGGGCATCGGATAGAGTGCGCCCGAGGGCCGCACGAATCAATAGCGCCCGCGTCTGCTCCAGCGTCAGTTAGACGGCGCGCACTCGGCGCTACCAGCGATATCGCACTCCTCCCGCATGATAGTCGACGAGGTCGTTAGGATGCGAATGGTCGACTATGCACTCAGGCGGGAGATCGTAGCGAAGTACGATGCTATGGTCGAGCCTAGGCGCTTGTTTGCGAGCTTCCGGTATCGCCAGTGGAATGCGTTATCGACGAGCGTGGATGCGATTTCGCGCAGGTCGTATGAGGTGAGGAGGCGCGTGGGTACGTGACAGGTGAACAAGGTAGGAACGCCGAGCGTCTTTAGACGATACTGATAGTTCGGATGGCCCATGTCGGCGAGACGGGCGAGCACCGCCATGGTGAACTCGCTTCCGTAGATGAGGTAGTGAGGAGAGTCATCTACCAGTTCGCGACCGTCGAGCACCACGAAGGAGCGGTCCGCATCCAACTTGGTAGTCGCGAGCAACACGGCTCGTTGCACCTCGACCTCTGGCAGGCCGGTGATCTCGATGACGCGCTCAAGGAGGTGAAGCCGAGTTTCACTCGTTTGCCGGAGGAGCCCGTGCCGATAGTAGGAGTGAACATCGACGGGGCGGCAACCATGGTACGCGACGACCGCAGCGTAGTGTCCGGGTAGGCGCTCCTGCACTGCAGTCGTCAAGCGCTCGCGCGACAAGCGCGTTGCGTCACTCGCGTCGATCAACTCGTGCCGCACTCGAGACACGAATCCGCACCAGTCAGCTGGATCATGCCAGCGGAGCAACGAGGTCATGGTCGACGTCTAACGTCCAGCTGAGCTGCGCGGGCATCGGATAGAGTGCGCCCGAAGGGCGCACGAATCAATAGCGCCCGCGTCTGCTCCAGCGTCAGTTAGACGGCGCGCACTCGGCGCTACCAGCGATATCGCACTCCTCCCGCATGATAGTCGACGAGGTCGTTAGGATGCGAATGGTCGACTATGCACTCAGGCGGGAGATCGTAGCGAAGTACGATGCTATGGTCGAGCCTAGGCGCTTGTTTGCGAGCTCGGTATCGCCAGTGGAATGCGTTATCGACGAGCGTGGATGCGATTTCGCGCAGGTCGTATGAGGTGGAGAGTCATCTACCAGTTCGCGACCGTCGAGCACCACGAAGGAGCGGTCCGCATCCAACTTGGTAGTCGCGAGCAACACGGCTCGTTGCACCTCGACCTCTGGCAGGCCGGTGATCTCGATGACGCGCTCAAGGAGGTGAAGCCGAGTTTCACTCGTTTGCCGGAGGAGCCCGTGCCGATAGTAGGAGTGAACATCGACGGGGGACCTGTCGGAAAGTTTGTGTATGAGTCATAACTTTGCAGGACGGAGGTGGTTATGGCTCGACGGAAGCGGGCGTCGGCAGCGACGTTGCCGGCGGGACTGACGGCGGAGGTGTTGGACCAACTGGTGGCCGGGGTGCAGACGCCGGCCGACTTCCAAGTGGTCTGGCGGCAGTTGCAGAAGGCGATGGCGGAGCGCGTGCTTAGGGCCGAGCTGACGCATCACCTGGGCTATCCGGCGGGCGGGGAGCGGGGCCCGGATGGCAATGCGCGGAACGGCTCATCGCCCAAGACGCTGCTCACCGAGAGCGGCGCGGTGGCGCTCGACGTCCCGCGCGACCGGACCGGGAGCTTTGCTCCGCAGTTCGTGCCGAAGGGCGCGCGCCGCTTGCCCGGCTTCGACGAAACGGTGTTGATGCTCTACGCGCGCGGCTTGAGCACGCGCGAGTTGCAGGCGTTTCTCGAGGAGCGCTATCAGGTGCCCGTGTCGCCGGACCTGATCAGCACCGTGACGCACGAAGTGCTCGCGGAGGTCGAGACGTGGCAGCAGCGCCCCCTGGAGCCGCTGTACGTCGCCGTCGCGTTTGATGCGCTGCGCGTGAAGATCCGCGCCGACGGCGTGGTGCAGAACAAAGCGGTCTACCTCGCCCTCGGCGTGCAACCCGACGGCACCAAGGCGGTGCTCGGCTTCTGGATCGCCCAGACGGAAGGGGCGGCGTTCTGGCATCGCGTCTTTGGGGAGTTGCAGGGGCGCGGCGTGAGCGACATCCTCGTCGCCTTGATCGACGGGCTGTCGGGCCTGCCCGATGCGTTGCACGCCGTGTTTCCGCACACCGTGATCCACCAGTGCGTCGTGCATCTCGTGCGGCAAAGCCTCCAGTACGTCACGTGGAAGGACCGGAAGACGGTCGCCGTGGCGCTGCGGGCGATCTACCAGGCCCCCAGCGAAGCCGCGGCGCGCGCGGCCCTCACGCGCTTCACCGAGAGTCCGCTGGGCCAACGGCACGCGCCCATCACGGCGATCTGGGAGCGCCACTGGGAGCGGATCACGCCAGCGCTCGCGTATCCGCTGGCGGTCCGCCGCGTACTCTACACCACGAATGCCATCGAAAGTCTCAACATGCAGATCCGCAAAGTGATCAAGACGCGTGGCCACTTCCCGACCGATGAGGCGGCGAGCAAGCTGCTGTTTCTGGCGCTCCGCAACATCGAGAAGAAATGGCGCGCGCGTCCCGCGCCCGAATGGCGCGCCGCGCTGCCGCACCTGAAACTGCTCTTCGGCTCACGCCTGCCCGAATACGCGTGACCCGCTCACGGACTCATACACAGAATTCCTGATAGGTCCTCGACGGGGCGGCAACCATGGTACGCGACGACCGCAGCGTAGTGTCCGGGTAGGCGCTCCTGCACTGCAGTCGTCAAGCGCTCGCGCGACAAGCGCGTTGCGTCACTCGCGTCGATCAACTCGTGCCGCACTCGAGACACGAATCCGCACCAGTCAGCTGGATCATGCCAGCGGAGCAACGAGGTCATGGTCGACGTCTAACGTTGAGGTTCACCTGCAGCCGAACGAAACAAAGCGCGCGCAGCGCGCCTACAATAGCTCGGCTGGCTGGTGCAACCGTTGTTGGGCAGCCGGACGTCGAGTGAATGTGTGGCCGCCGGTGCTGTCGGAGGCACCGTGTACGGTGAAGGGGGGACTGACCAGAGTGATCCAACAGGCGGGGTGCTCGCGCCGGACGCAGCGGCTCGCGGTCGCGAGCACCCGAAAGCGAGCGGTGAGCGGGGCAACCCATTGGCTTCTTGGCGCGCGCTGCGCCGCAAGGGAAAGAGGGAGTACCGTCGAATCTCCTGGGAAGACCTGTTTGACGGAGCGAGAGCTCTCACGCACGCCACTGGTGTCAGCGCCACGACGACGGGGCGCCATTCTTTCCGTCCTCGAACTCCAGTCGAAGTCCCGCGCCGCAAGACGTCTCGATGGAGAGTGGGGACGCGCCTGTGTTGTGAATCCACGCGCGGAGTGTGAAGCGTATCAACTCCTGATTCGCGGCGTCCTGTAGGAAGTCGACGCGAACGGATTGTTCCACCGTGGCAATTAGCGTTTGCGACGGCGGCGTCCGGCAAGCGAGAAGCACAGAACACGTGCACGGGACGAGCATCCGCCACGCAGCGAGAAGCATGGTCCGAACTCCTTGGTCTGCCCAACGTTGAGCATCAGCTGCGGCCGCACAAAATCACGCGAGCGAAGCGAGCATACAACAGCGCGGCTGTCTGCTGCATGCGCTGTTGGGCGTCACGCGCGCTGTCGCCAGCGCCGCGGATGAAGGCTGGTGTGGGTACACGCCAGCACATGAAGGCGCTCCCCGTCGAGGAGGTACAGGATGGCGTACGGAAATCGCCGGAGGAGGGCGCGTCGAGCGCCACGATACACCACGGGATAGGCGAGCGGCGTCGCTTCGATCGCGGCGAAGCACGCATCCACGGCACGTAAGAAATCAACGCCCAAGCCGACCGAGCGGCTCTCGTACCACGCGAAGGCTTCGTCGAGGTCCGCCTCGGCGAGCGGACGAACGACGAGCGCCGTCACCGCCGGTGCTTGCCGACGATGCCGGCGCGGACGTCGGCCCACGGACGCCCCGTCGCCGGATTCGCGCTCAAGTCCGCGAGGCGCTCGTCGATCAGCGCCCGCTCAGCGTCTGTGAGCGGCAGGGCCTCGGCATCGGCGTCGGCCGCGATGCTGTCCCAGAGTTCCTCGACCAACTGCAGGCGTTCTGCGATGGTCAGGTGGGAGTAGTCGAAGGCGGGGTGGGAGGCCATGCTCGTAGTCTGCTACGGAGGCGCTGCGGGATCAAGGTCGCAAGTCTGCCGCCCCGGCGGCGGAAACCGATGTGTGGCAACGGGATCCGGTCGTGCTGAGCTTCCGGACGGAGTGGACGCCCAACGTCAGAGTTCAGCAGCCAAGGCGTCAAATAGAATGCGGCCGAAGGCCGCACTCCGAAATGCCTTGGCCTGCTGCAACGCATGTTGGGCGGCAAAGGCGCCTCGTCCCTATGGCAGTGCTTCGAGCGGACGAAATACCTGCTGCTCCACGTAGGTCGGCACATAGTTGGCGAAGTTCTGCAGGCCGCTCGTAAGCGGCAAGTTCACGTCGGCGATGCAGTGGTCGAGACCTATTGAGTGACCAGTTCTCATGTTCACAGTGTCGTAGCCGGGCGGGAGAGCGAACTCGGCAAGGACATCGCCATCAGAGTAGAGCCCCGGTGTCAGAGGAATCACCAAGCCTTGCCCTCCGGTCACTCCAGGCTTCTCGATGTACAGGTTACCATGATCGATCCGCACCTTGTTGATGATCAGGTGGCGATGCTTGTTCGTGTTGTCGAGGTCGCGAATGGCACCGAGAGGATTGCCCCCATGCCAAGAGCAAGGAACATATGGTTGCATGGCTTCGATCAGGTCTTGTGCGGCTGGCGACAGTCTTCCGAGACGACGAGCCTTCTGCTTGCCGAACTCCTGCGCGTTGTCGGCGGCAATGACAAAACTGTACGTCCTTCGCCTCTTGTGAACTCAGCGGCCCACTATGCCGACTTGCGAGCGCAAACACTAGCGCGTCCAGCGACGACCGCACGTTGTGAATCGCATCGCCAAGAATCAGGCTCCATCGTCGCGGAAGTGGTTTGAGGAGCTTGAAGCGGGCGAGATAGCGGCGTGTGGACGCTTCGTATTCCGGGACCACGCTGCGATTCCAGCCGGAGTACTCGAGAACAGCCGCCTTGAGCGCTTGAAAGTGCTCCGTCGCCCGCACGAGTTTGTCTCGATGATCCATTGTCCGGGTCAAAGGAGCGATATTGGCCGCCCAACGTCGAGTTCAGCAGCCAAGGCATCAAATAGAATGCGGCCGCAGGCCGCCGTCCGTGGCGCCTTGGTCTGCTGCAACGTCAGTTGGGCCGCAGCGGCACGTTGGTCTAGGGAGTATACCGGACGGGCGCGGAGTCGACCACGACCCAGGTGTCTTCACGGCTCGCGCGGCGATAGAGGAAAGACGGCCGGCGACGCCGGAGCGAGTCCAGCCACGCGCGATCGCTGATGTGGAGCACAAGCCCGCCGGGGCCGGAGAAGACCGTTCCTGCGAGCGGGTCGCCGCACTCGGGTGTCGGAGTCAGCGCCGCGCACCGATGCAGTCGCCAAGTGAGGCGTTCCCACCCGTCGGAGACCGGGCGAATGGGGCGCCGCTGGGAATCCACGATGGCGATCGGGGCGCCGCCGCCCGGAAGTTCGAACACTTTCCGGATGGGTGCCGCGCGCGCGCCTTCGTCGCCGAAGGACGGGATCGCAGGCTGCCAGGGCATCAACAGCCACATGCCGGTCGAGGTCACGACCACCGTGTCTGCTGGGAGTCCGTTCGGCGGAGCCGCGGCGCATCTTGTCAGCGCGGCGACCAGTGAGCCACAGCCGAGCAATACGAAAGCACGTCGCACGTGTATCCTCTGGCGGCCCAACGTCCGGGTTGAGCTGCAACTGGCGTATAGCAGAGGCGGCGTAGCCGCCTTCCGCACAACCTGCCAGTTGTCAGCTCCAACCCCATGTTAGGCGCCCTCTGACGAAGCCAACAGGGCTGTGGCCTCATTCGTGACCCAAGCTGCGGCTGGGCGCTGGACGCTGAAGTACTGACGCGCGCCCGAGATGGTCGACAATGCGTCCAGCCATGGCACTGCGTGCTCAATCACAAGAGTCTCCAGCTCCCGCGCCCTGACATTCTGCTGCATCGGTTTCTCGAAGTCGAGCAGGGAGTTGAAGCGCTCCCGGTTCGGCACGAGCTCGCTGAGGCGGATGCGGATGTGGCAGGAGGCCTCGCTCGGCCGCTCGCGGTCACCCAGCGCGCGAAAGTAGACGCCAAGATTGACGTAGAACGACGGCCCCCATTGAGACCCTTGGAGATTAAGGACGCCCACCGTCGTGGCGTTGGTCCTCCGCCAGGTTGCTCCCGCCTTCCCGAATCCCGCCGCCTTGAGCGCCGGCGCGAGAGCATGCTGAAGCCACTTGGAGTTATCGGATGCCATCAGTCGGTGCGCCTAACGTTGAGCATCAGCTGCGGCCGAATGAAATAGAGCGAGCGAAGCGCGCTTTCAACATATCGGCCGACTGCTGCATGCGATGTTAGACGCCGTCGGGGTACGCCGTCTCCTCAACTTCGAGAAAGTGACGTTGCGCCTTCGCGAACGCCTCAGGAGCGTCAGCACGGAGATCGGGAACTGCATTGCAGAGTTCGATCACGGAAGCCGCGATGTACTTCCTACTGAAGTGAGATGCCAAGCACATGTAGCCTCGGTCGGCCTCATTCTCCATGCCGCGACCGCGAGAGTTGTCCTGTCTGTGGAAAGAGAATGGGGCGGCGTGCACATTGGCGGACAGGAGACGATAAAGTCCCGGCATCTCGGAGGATGAGAAGGGCAGCCGCGCGCGTAGCTCTGTACGCGTTAGGTAAATGGCATGATGGCCGGACAGCGCACGCTTCTGCTGGTCCTCCGTGAGAAGTGCGAAGGCAGCGTTCTTTTCGATGACAGTCCGATCACGTGGAAGCTTTTCGTCGAACTCCGCGAGCACCTCGGGGCTGGCGCCCCAGTCTTGGTAGAGCCGACGCTTCTCCCAATTGTCATGATACCAGAATACTTGGCGCCGAAGGTCATCCTCGTCGACGGATATTGGTTCGATCGCGACATAGTGAAACATGAGATACGCCTCGATCACGTTCCGTGCGACTGCCGCGGTGGTCGGCCAATCCCACCACGGCGTCCATCGCTCCTCAACGAGTCGATTGCCAGGCAGAAGCCGGAGCAAGGACACGGCTGCGACGGTCATGCGTGTGTATAGGTTGATGCCGACGGTGAGGCGCGCAGCTATCTGGCGGCCGCCCTGCTGGCTCGAAACCTTGAGTACGGCGTCGACAAGGTCATCGAGCGCATCGCGCTCCGTCGCAAACCCATCCGAATTGTGAAGATCCACGCTCTGAGCGCACCTCAGGTCGGAAGGCGTCTAACGTTGAGCATCAGCTGCGGCCGAATGAAATAGAGCGCGCGGAGCGAGCGTACAATAGATCGGCCGACTGCTGCATGCGGTGTTAGGCCGTCCCCGAACTCGTGGTTAGCCCCGTGCATCCGGACTGGCTAGCACGCTCGCCAATGATGTGACAATGCCATCGCTCCAGGAGCCGAGTGCGAGCAGCCGACCGTCCGGCGAGAACGCCGCCGATGCGGGATGTTCACTATTGACTAAGCGAATCTCGCGTAGTGTGTCAGTCTCTCGAATCGAGAAGGCGCGGTCTTCGATCAACACCATGTACTGGCCATCTGGCGACCACGCGAGGTCGAAGCCCGTACCGCCGAAGCTGCTCGTCGACGACGCGAGGGACACACCGCTGCGCACATCGACAATCTCCACCACAGGATCGGTCGCCCCGGATCGGACGGCCAAGCGGTCGCCAAAGCGGTGACAGCGCCGCGCTGCGCAGGTGCGCCCATCGCCGCTCCAGCTCGTCAAACTGTCCCTGAAGCGGTGCACGACTGAGCAGAATTCGACCGTTGAGCGGGCTCCCATCCGGCTGGCTCGTGCCGACCCGTGTGCGAAGGACAAACGCCCACGTGTTGCCTCCGCAGAGGACGCCGATAACCATCGTGCGATCATCGCGCCAGACCTCCGTCGGCGTGAGGCTGGCGACATCGCGCCGTCGGATCACGCCATTCCAGCTGCCGTCGACGATCCACCCGTCTGGTGCGATAACCGGATCGGCGCCCTCATCCCGCCCTCGCGGCGCATAGCGCGCGAGCGTATCGCCGGTCGTGGTATCGCAGGTGAGAAACTCTCCCGTGGTATTCTTTACGACCAGCGTGCGCCCGTCGCTCGTGAAGGCGGCGGCCGAGGGGTTGGAGGGGACGCGACTCGATCCGAGACGACGGCGCTCTGGCACGCTCCACCACACCACGTCGCGTCCGACCGCCGCCACGAGACGGCTATCCGGACTAAAGGCCACGTGGTATGCAGTGCGCAAACGAAAGCTCGGCGCGGTGATGCGCATAAAGAC